>JACMIO010000138.1 GCA_014381105.1 bacterium
CGATTTGGTAAAAAGATCCGCGGGACAACTTGATGAAATGGGTTATGAGATGTTGGCTCTTGGAAGTCCGGTGCAATTGCTAGAATCATACGAATTTGCGATTTTGGCAGATATGATAGCAGCTCTTAAATCAAAGGTTATGTCGAAGCCTCTTCATCTCTTCGGAGCAGGACATCCTTTAACGATACCATTGGCAGTAGCATTAGGATGTGATACTTTTGATTCTGCTTCCTACATACTATATGCAAGAGATAACAGGTATATGCACGCAAACGGTACTTCAAGATTGGATAAACTGTCATATCTTGCATGTCAATGCCCAATTTGCATCAATATGACGGTTAAGGAATTTGTTGAACTAGAATATAAAGAAAGAATTGACAAATTGGCCAAACATAATCTCTATGTATTGAGGGGAGAAGTCTTGTCTGTAAAACAAGCTATCATGGAAGGAAGACTGTGGGAATATGTCGGGCAAAAGGCACGTGCTCATCCCAAATTAATGGAGGCCTTTAAACTATTTCTCAATTACAAGTATTTAGAAGATGGTACTCCAGTGTTCAAGAAAAAAGCGATATTTTTTATAGAAACAATCGATCAATATCGACCAGAGGCATCTAGAATAAGAAAGATCTTTGATTCATTTAGGACAAATAAGAAAAAAATAATTCTATTTCCGGACACACAGGTTTCTCCATTTTATTCTTCTCATGAGTATCATAAACTGTCCAGTAAGTTTTCAGACTATCAGATTTGTGCTTATAATCCGTTTATTGGTATCATCCCGGCTGAAATTTCGGATATCTATCCAGCTGCTCATAACCTTATTTCAAAGAGAAAATTAAACGCTAATAGTGCGAAAGACTATCCTACTTTTGTTAGCTCTTTTGAAAAATTTCTTTCACATAGTTATTTTGATGATGTCATAGTAGTTGCTGATGAATTCATGCAGGGAATAGTTCATCAAACCAATTTAGAATCTAAGAATCTAAGGATTATTGAATATAGCGATGATGTAATTGAACAGATTTAATCATCAAAATCCTCGACCACCAATTCATTTTCATTTTAGTTTTTGCTTAAATATGAGAAATAAATATGATAATTAATAAAATTGGGGATTGACTATGAGTTCATTTATGATTTTAGTGAGGAATTATTAAATCTAGACAGTTCCCTTCGTTGGATTGGTATTTCAAACAAGTATGGCGTCTTAATCAATGTAGAACAGCGAGAAGGGTTAAAACCATTAATGTCAGAAGAGGAAAGCGAGGAATATGCGGCTGCTGCCGTGTCAAGGTACAGGACAAGGGTTAAATTTCAATCAAAAATTGGAAAACTAGATTACGCTGTAGGAAGATATGAAAATGTAACTAGGATTACTGTTCCCATAAGTAACGACTATTTTCTCCTGCTAACAATCGATAAGGAGAAAAACTATGATGACCTTATCAATAAGATGATAATTCCATTTATCGCCAAAAACAGGAACAAATTTCATTTTGAGGATACAAATGATTGATCCTATCTAGTTCTCGTTGTTCTAAACACTTTAAAAATTAAGGTTTAATGTCATCCACAAAGCTCTTGTAAATTGACAGGGCTTCGTCCTCGTTCTTTGCTCCAACGATTGTAGCCGCACCACTAGTCATGAAGCTTATTAAAAGATTGTCAGAATTACTGCTCATGATAGTTAATCCTAGTTCTCCTTTCGTCTTAATTGTGTAACCCAGTCGTTCCGCGTTCTTTTCAATACCTAAAAGGTTTAGTGATGATGAGATATGCGAAGGTGTAACAGTGTACGTTCTTTTTCCACGGTCACGACCGCATAACTCTTCAATTATCAATTGCCTTGTTTCCAGTTCATCTCTGTCAATTCTTTTTGTTCCGCACGAAGGACACTCTTCTTGTCTAAATACTGTAATCTTTTCTAATGACAGATCGTTTAGGTCTACATACATGAGCTTATTTTCTAGTGTTGGTTTTTCACCTAGAATTATCTTGACTACCTCTGAAACTTGAATACCACCGACCAGATACAAAATTGATGGATGAACCCCTTCAGTACTACATGTTGGCATATCATCTTCCGCTAACGCAGGAAAGATGCATCTAAGACATGCTGTTTTATTTGGAATTATGGTACAGACTGAACCCAACATGCCCAAAGCCCCTGCGTAGATGAGAGGTATATTCAATTTAATGCATGCATCATTTAGCGCATATCTTGCATCTATGCTATCCAATGCATCCACGACGATATCATATCCACTAATTATGCTTTCGGCAGTATACTTGGTAACAGAATTAGGAAGAGCTTCGATCTCGACACTCGAATTGATTTTTTCAAGTCTTTCTTTTGCTGCTTCAACTTTTACTTTACCCAGATCATTTTCTGTATAAAGATGCTGTCTATGCAGGTTCGAAATCTCAATGATATCTCTGTCTACTATCTTTAATTTTCCAATACCCATTGCAGTCAGTTGTGTAACGACAGGATTGCCGATACCTCCAACTCCAACAACGCATACTTTTGCCTTTCTAAGTTTTTCCAATCCTATGAATCCTATTTCTTCTAGCATTATCTGTCTAGAGTATCGTTGTAAATCTTCGTTCTTTAATTCAGAACCTCCTGCTACTGCTGGAAGAATATAAATGGAATCACCACTGTTAAGTTTGGTTGCCATGCCATCATTACTAAACCGCATATTTTTTCCGTTAATGTAAATGTTAATTAAAGATCGTGGTTTTCCGTTCAAATCCAAAACTTTACGTTTAAAATCTTCTCCCAGTTGTTCTGTTATCTTAGTAAATGCATCTTGTAAATCTGTGGCGTCTAAAGGAATCTTCTTTTCTCCAGTACCCTTCGTAAGAACAGATGGAATTATAAATTCAATATTTGTCATTTTGTACTCATTATCTCCTATGTGATCATTGCTGACACAGTTTGGATATCTGGCTTGACTACTTCAAGTTTGGGCAATGCACTCATAATTGCTTCTGTAGATTTCAATCCATTACCAGTAACATAACATACTACTTTTTCATCTCGTTCTATAAATCCATCATCAACCAGTTTCTTCAATACAGCAACAGAGACACCACCTGCAGGTTCAGTAAAAATACCTTCAGTTTTAGCTAGTGTCAAGATTCCTTCCACAATTTCGTTATCGCTAGCTTCTTCAGCAATACCACCGTATTGTTTCAATCTTCTCAACACATAAACGCCGTCACCAGGATCCCCAATTGCTAAACTTTTTGCTATAGTATCTGGTCTTTCTACAGGAACAATTTCACCAGTTTTATTCTTAAAAGCATCAACTATGGGGGCACAGCCATGTGGTTGTGCAGCTGTAACTTTTAGATTTGAAATGTCATCAATAAGTCCTATTTCATGTAACTCCTCAAATCCTTTACAAATTGCATTTAGCATAGCACCACTACCTACTGGTATGATTAGATGATCTGGAACTTGCCAGTTAAGTTGTTCGGCTACTTCAAATGCTAAAGTCTTAGAACCTTCCACATAGTATGGTCTCATATTAATATTAACAATACCTATGCCCTTTGAATCGCCTATTATTGACGCAACCCTATTGGCATCGTCATATGTTCCTTCAACTGCGACAAATTTAGCACCGTAAGATAATGCCTGTGCAATCTTTACTTTTTCGATATCCGATGGTGCAAAAATATAACATGGCAAATGTGCTTTAGCAGCGTGCGCAGCTGTTGCCGAAGCTAAGTTTCCAGTTGATGCACATCCTACTGCCTTGAGCTTGAATTCTCTGGATTTTGAAATCGCCACACCGGCAGGTCTATCTTTAAATGAAAAAGTTGGATTTACAGAATCGTTTTTTATAAACAAATTCTTAAGATTTCCCATATGGGCCCCAAGATCCTCAGCATGTTGCAGGGGCGTGAACCCAG
>JACMIO010000139.1 GCA_014381105.1 bacterium
CTATCTGCTGCCAAGAGATTAATTTCTAGTAGTAAATTTACAGTTGAAGACATATGTTATTCGATTCAAGAGACAGCATATGCAATGATAACAGAAGCGGTTGAAAGAGCTCTATCTGCAACTGAAAAAAAAGAACTATTGTTAGTTGGTGGAGTGTCTGCGAACGAACAGCTATCCCATATGCTAAATCTGGCATGTCAAAGACATAAAGTGAAATTCAATTCATGTCCAGTTTCATTCGCAGGAGATAATGGAGCACAAATTGCTTGGACCGGAATATTATCCTATTTGAAATCAAAAAATTCTATAAATATTTCAGATTCTTTTATTAATCAATCATGGAGAGTAGATAGTGTGGATGTAACGTGGCGGAGAAACTGATTGTAAATGATTTATCAAATAATTTCGATTATCCGCCCTAATTATACCAAACTATATAGATTTGGAACGCTTTATGCCGGTAGATTTTAATATTTTTTGCGTTATCTATTCTATATGTCAAATAAGAATTCCTTTCGAAAATCTGTATCTCTATTCACGGCACTTTTGATCGTAACGGGGGCAATAGCAATAGTCACATACTCGCTAAGTTCAGGTGAAGCATATCCCGCCAAAGGGAAGGATCGCAAAGATATGACATTTGGAGCCATATCGAGTATTCAAAATAATGAACAAGGTGAACCATCATGGATTATTTCTGGACATTGGATCACAAATATCATAAATAAAACTATGGACAGTTTCAATCAGACAAATCCTGCCAAGTTTGATTCATGGGTCTATATGGTCATGTTGGACGGAACCGCAATGCACAAGCACTCCATATCTAATTTCTCTCTGAGTGATATCAGTAATCAAGACAACGCTACTTCATACAAAGGAACAGTAACAGTAACTCTAAAGGACGGTCCAGTTGAACAAGTACCAATTGAAGTAAAGGTAGGGAACAATCACGTAATTGGATTATCAATAGACTCAGCTAAAACAAACAATCACTTTGGTGATACACCAATCTATGGTATCATCCCACCCAAAGACGACATTATGAAGATGATGTCTCAGATGGGCAATAAATCTAAGATGGATATGCATATGAATATGAGCAAATAGGTAGCAAGGGGATAAATGATCAGTTGTGTAAGATGATGTAAAAAATAAAATCCATCCCGAATCTTCATTTTATGCCAGTAGAATTGTGAGTAGAGATTGGTATTATTACAATACTCAAAATCCCTATTTTATGATGAACATCTGACGACAATAAAGTAGTTCCAGTATTTTGAATGGAAACTCTCTCGCATTCTCCTGTAACTATTTACTATTGCTTATTGAATAATGCTTTTTGTGTTTCTATCTCTTTGGCCCATTTCTTGCTATTAAATACACTGAATTTGTACTTTGAATCGCCTATCTGCACGACTACTTTGGTGAGAATAAAGCCTTCATGATTGACGTTACCTACTTTGTCCAGGTTCGAATTCAATAACGCATTACCTATCTTCTTATTTAGAGTGGTTAGATTCCCTTCTGTTTTTTCAAAAATAATCCTCTGGTTGGTCAAACTTAGAATGCCACTTCCAAGTTTTACCTCAGAACAATCTTCTTCAAGAACCAATTTTTCTCCCGGATTTGGATCTATCTGTGGTGCCACATTTTTATCTCCAAACTTTGGTTATATTATCATTGCAGTATTACATCAAACTGTTGTTCAAAGGAGCCGAGTCAAACATTTACCTGACAAAATGGTATGACAAAAAGGCAATTTCAAAAATCAGAATTCCAAAAGCGTATCGACAGAGGATACTTGATGATGATTTGAGAAGGAGGAGAACAATTAGTGAATCTAAAATGCTCAGTTTGGCAAAAGAATTTGGTTTAAGGACTCCATACATTTATTTCGTTGATCCTTTTCGTGCTGAAATTGTCATGGAATTTGTACCTGGGACTAGAGCAAGCAAGGTTTTAACACCAACAATATGTTTTGACATAGGAAGATATGTTTCAACCCTTCATCTACATAATATTATTCACGGAGACCTTACGCCTGCAAACTTCATTGCCAATAGAAAAATCACCATGATAGATATGGGACTTTCGTTTTATTCGACCAGAAGGGAGGACAAGGCAATGGATATTAGATTATTTAAGGAAATTTTGAAAAGTACTTTTCATAATTCATTCTCTAAATTTTTTGATGAATTTTTAGATGGATACAAATCTGTTAATTCGAAGGAGTTGGAAAAAATTCTAGAGAGAATTGACGTAATAGAAACAAGAAAAAGGTACTCTGTCACATGAAGATTTATTCCTATATTTGTTAATTTTTTAGAATTCCTAACCAATCTCTTCTGGATATGAATGCCAAATTTTTTATTTTAGTTTCTGGTTTTTTCTAAAATTGAGAAAAATCATATTTGCAAGTACTAATGAAAATAAATTCAAAGAAATATTACTCCACCTGAGGAACTTTGACTTGGAAATAGAATTCTTGAGGTTTAAGACTAATGAAATTCAATCGGAAATTTTGGAAGACATCGCCTTGGAAAAATCCAAAGTAGCGTTTGAAATAATTGGTCAGCCATTAATAGTAGAAGATACAGGACTTTTCATAGATTCACTTAACGGTTTTCCAGGTCCATATTCCTCATATGTTCTTCAAACCATTGGAAATAATGGAATATTAGAGCTACTTTCAAACAAATCAAATCGATTAGCGTACTTTAGATCGGTCATAGCATACAATGACGGCAAGAACAACTTGACTTTTTCCGGTGAAGCTAGGGGCAACATAAGCGATCATATTTCAGAAGTGGGTTGGGGTTATGATCCAATATTCATCCCAGAAGGATCCTCAATTACGTACGGCCAACAGGGTATTAAGAACAAAATAAGCAAATCCCATAGGACTCATGCATTGAATCATTTCGCAGAGTGGTATTGCAGATATTATTCTAAATGAACTTTAATCTTTGTCATTGTATTAGTGGCTTTTCGTATCCTTCAATCCACCTTTCAGTGAACCTTTCAAGATTTTGAAGAACTACTATTCTTGATATTTCACTTTCATCCATAATAGAGAGCCTAGCCAATGACTTACAAAGTAAATTTGAATAATTCCTAATTTCATCCATTTCTAACATATCGGACCTTTCTAAACGTTGAGTAGACATTCCTATGTGCATATATGATTTTATCTCTATGAAATGGGGATTGCCTTTTTTCATCAGCTCTGCAAATTCATTGAGGTAGCTTGTTGATTCATTAAAGTTCCTTATGACAGTCATTCTCAAAACTGTTCTAGTATTCATCTCTGATAGTAACTCAAGACTCTTTTGCCATCTTTCCCATGCGTCTCTATATCTTGGTCTATTAATTATTGAAAACATTTTCTTGTTTGAGGCATTAGATGAGAGGTACAATTGGGTTGGGAGCGCGTCTTCATCTATCAGTCTTTGAAGCATTTCTGGTTCCTGACCATTTGTAACCAAAAATACTGATTTTGTATTCTTCAAGGTGTAAAGATATTTGATTAAATCCGGTAATTTTGGGTACATTGTAGGTTCTCCAGAAAGTGATATTGCATAATGTTGAGGTAAAAGTGATTCGTCAAGTTTTGTTTTGTCAGTTTTTGTGTTACCATAATGTCCAACTATGAGCCTTCTTCGTTCTTCTATTAGATTATTTATTATCATATCTGGCTCATCAACTAAATTTGCTGGCATTTCTAAAGTATCATAAAATTCAGTAGGTCGCCAACAGTAAATACATCTATTTTCACAGTTCATGGCAGTTGGAGTCATTTCCATACACCTATGAGTTGAAATACCGTAGAATTTGTGTTTGTAACAGGTTCCTTCATTAGAGAAAGATTTTTTTGTCCAATG
Organism: bacterium; assembly: GCA_014381105.1. GTDB lineage: Archaea > Thermoproteota > Nitrososphaeria > Nitrososphaerales > Nitrososphaeraceae > TA-21. The sequence continues at coordinate 3,885 of JACMIO010000139.1, forward strand.
ACATAGTTCAACTGCAGAATGGTTGTAAACACCATACTTTGCCTTCTTTAGCTTGGCCTTGGTAGAAGGTGAGATTTGGATAAGGTTTGATGTGTCTGTGTGTGATATATATTCATCAGAACAACTCATGGTACAAGAACGAATCGCACAATGACATTTAAATGTTAAATCGTATCTTTAGGCCTTACTTCCAAAACTTCTTTATATTATTAACAGTTTAACATGAAGCAAAATCAAGATGTTAGACACTCAAGAAATTTTACAAATTGCACTTGATATGGTTAACTGGAACTCACTACCTGCTGATACTGCAGTTCATGTTGATGGTAAGAACATCAAGAAGGTAATGTTGACAATAGATATAACAACCGCAGACCTGATGCTGGCAAAGAATTTAGGATGCGATGCAGTGATAACTCATCATCCAATTGGTAAAACTGCTATTAACTTTTACAAACTTATTGATAGGCATATTGACTACATGAAGGAAAACGGTATTTCAGAACATATTGCCAAAATGTCGATTTTGGAACTAAAGAGGAGAATAGAACTTAGGAGTCATACTCAGATATATTCCTCTATTGTCGATTCTGCAAAGATATTGGATATGCCCTTGGTAAACATTCATCAACCATGCGATGAGTACGCAAAGAGAGTGATTTCGCAAAAGATACAAGATACAAATCCAAATTTAGTATCAGAATTAATTACTACATTGGAAGAAATACCAGAGTTTTTAAAAGCAGAGACTAAGATTCAAGTAGTTTACGGTAAACCGGATTCACGTGTAGGCAAGTGGGTTGCAGTAATTGCTGCTGGAACCAATGGTGGATTTCAGGTAGCAAAAAGTTACTTTGAAAATGGAATTTCAACAGTTCTTTATTTTCATATTGATTATGGCGACTTGGCCAAATTGATAGAAAGCGCTATTGAAGGCAACTTAATAATACTTGGGCACTTGGCAGGTGATTCAATTGGGATGAATGCATTGGGTAAAAAGTTGGAAGACAAAGGAATCCAAGTTGTTTTAAAAGATATCATTAGAGTATAAAAATCATTTATCTAACAATTATATACTCTAAGTACATCAAACCAATGTTGAACGGCCTTCGTAGTATAGCCTGGTCAGTATAGGCGGCTGTGGACAACAAGATTGAATATTGTTGGAAGAAACCGCTCGAGGAGGGTTCAAATCCCTCCGAAGGCCTTACATATCTCTTGTTGGAAAAGTAGACTTCTGTGGGATTGATTAAAGTATTCAGAAAACTTCTCTATATCGTTCTTTGTTAACATATCATTTCCATGATAATTTTAGCAGCAATTTCGGCTCCATTTTTTAGTTTGGGACTGTTAAGTCTACTCGTTTCAATTTTCTCTCGCATCAAGGTTTCCAACCTTGAGATATCCTCATATGAGTAACCTAATTGCCTGGCATTCTGTTCTTGTTCAAAATGATCCTTGATAGGTATGAAAATTCCTGGGGTTCCATAGACATGGGATTCATCTATTGTCGATCTTCCTGCTAAAGAAACAACAAGATCTGATGCACAAACATATTCGTGTAAATTATCAACAAATCCAATGTTTCTATAATTGGTATAATTGTTTTCAAGTTTGTTTAAAGAAGGCCCCATTGCAAGAATTAAATCTAGATCCATTTCTAATACCAACTTCTTGAATGCACATGATGCTTTTTCAATTAAGTGGCGCCCAGCACTAGTTCCACCAATACTAACTAATATAGTTCTTTTTTCAATACCTAACTTCTTACGTAATTGATTCCTATCTGGAGTGCTTAACTTTCTTACGATTGGGCCGACATAAGAGATGTTATCCACATCATCACCAGTATCGGGTATAATAACACGGTTACATTTTATTAGCATACTTTGCATAGATTTGTTCATTCGTGATTCAATGGCTGAAAACATCCCCTTGACAAAATGAGTTTCTAATAAATCAGTAATCACTACTCGCTTGCGGTTCTTTTTTTCTCCTACGGCGATTGATGCGAAATCCTCATCACTAACTATTAACTCATCTCTATTCTTATCCACAAAAGCAGTAGCAATTTGTTTGCATCTTCTATAATACATGAAATATTTAAAAAGCCATTTCAAAGGTGAACGTAATTGCATCAAACTATCAATATCAAAGTTTTCAGGATTATACACATTCTCAACGGAATATCCATAGTTAAGGAAAATATCATATGCTGGACTACCAGTGATTATTGATATCTTCTCTTTAGTTAATGATTTCAATTCCTCACAAATGGCAATATCCCTAGTAGCATGTCCTAATCCGATTGGACTTGTAAAAAATAAAATCATCTATTCCTCTTTAGTATTACAAATCTGCAAAATAAGTTTTGGCATCATTTTATTTTATGTATATCAATCAAATACTTACCAAGTATGGCTTTTAACCTATGAAGAAGAACCCAATTGCAATTATTATGTAGACTGAAGTCAGCATTATTCCCTCAAACCAGTTACTCTTTCCATCAAAGGCTATTAGATTCATAATGATGGCTGCAAGAAAAAGGGTAACTAATTCGTATAGTGTAAACTCTAAGGTAAATGGTTGACCAAGTACTATCCCTACTAATACTAGGATAGGAACAACGAAGAGTGCTATCTGCGTACCAGAACCAGCGGCTATTCCTATGGACAGATCCATTTTTCCCTTTCTTGCAAGAACGATAGCACTACTATGTTCTGCAGCGTTACCAACGATACCTACAATAATAGCTCCTACAAACATTTCACCAAAACCAAATTCTCTGCCCGTTTCCTCGACGGAACCTACAAGTATCTCACTCACTACTATTACTCCAACCATACTTACTCCAAGCATAAGAAATGATTTCTTC
>JACMIO010000140.1 GCA_014381105.1 bacterium
AAAACAGACGGGCTACTTGTAGTGGAAATCGTACCTCCAGATCAGGACCTTCAAAATATAGTGTTACCAGAATCCGGTGACAAAGTTCATGTATGGGGAGCATGGGTAACAGATGAGCCCAAAGGTTGGCATGAAATACATCCGACATGGCAAGTAACAAAGGAATAATCGATCAATCGCTCATAATCAATAACAATTAATATTGCTTGTCCTAAAATATTAGGGCTATTTATAATAGGTTATAACATTATAAATTAATGTTTTTAATATACCCCCTACTGTCGATAAGGTGATTCCCTGTCAAAGATGGCATATATATAAGAAGAATTAATAGAACAAATCCAATTTTAGCAACTAAATTTATATAAAAAATAAACAATATTATGATGATGCTCCAAGTTGCACTGATTACAGGTTGTTCCAGCGGGATTGGCTACGAGACTGCATTAATGCTCGCTAGAAATGGGTATCATACTATTGCAACTATGAGGAATTTGAAAAAATCAAATTCCCTTCTAAAGACAAGCGAAGAAGAAAATCTTCCGCTAAAAGTCCTAGAACTTGATGTAAATGATGTGACGTCTATAGAAAGGGCAATTAGTCAAGTTAAGAATGAAGCAAAGAGAATTGACATCTTGATAAACAACGCAGGTTATGGGCTGGTGGGCTTCTTTGAGGATCTTAGTCTGGACGAGATACGGAATCAATTTGAAACTAATTTTTTTGGTGTTCTCAATATTACTAAGAAGGTTATTCCCATAATGCGATCACAGAAAAGTGGCACAATTATCAACATAAGCTCGGGTGCGGGGCAGGTAGGTTTCCCTGGGATTTCAGCTTATGTAAGCACAAAATTTGCCGTCGAAGGTTTTAGCGAATCGTTAACATATGAGCTGTCTCCTTTTGGGATAAAAGTAATCATCATTGAGCCAGGAGTGATAAGGACAAATTTTTTCAATAATTGCACCATATCAGAACAATCGGCTAAAAACGGATCACCGTACTCGCCATCCTTGGATAAACTCCAGAATGATATTGACATGATGCAAGAACATGCTACGTCCCCAACTGAAGTTGCAAAAATGATATTGCAGGTTTTGAAAACTGATGAACCAAAGCAAAGGTATATCGTTGGAAACGATGTTGCAATGATATTGGAAGCAAAAAAAAACCTATCAGATATTGAGTTCAAAAAGATGATGATGCAAAATATCATCTAATTAGATGAGATCTATTTCTCTAAAGGGTAACATTTCTTACACAGGAATTATCACTTAGTATGTTTCTTTCTAGTTTTTCTACATTCTTGTAAGACTTTCTACATAAGAGCCAAGCTCTCATATTTTTATAATACAGATATTATACTAATGGAAGGGCGTAAGGAATCTGTCTAATTCGATTGAATTAATTGTAAGGAGAATCAAAAATGGCTCGGTAATAGATCATATAGAATCAGGTAAGGCATTTTTAGTTCTAAGAGCTTTAAATATCACCGGTAAGGAGGGAAATGTCATAACAGTTGCTCTCAATGTTCCAAGTAACAAATTTGATAAAAAGGATATTATCAAGGTAGAAAATAGATATTTGGAATCCGATGAAACAAACAAGTTGTCATTAATAGCACCGCATGCCACAATAAACATCATTAAGGATTACAAACTAGCAGAAAAGAGAAAAATCCAACTACCAGATTTTATTACAGGAATATTCAAGTGTCCTAATTTGAGGTGTGTAACCATCGGGGAGAATATTAAATCAGTCATAGAAGTCATCGATAAGGAAAAGATTATTCTGAAATGCAAATATTGTGGTAGAATATTGAGTATCGATGAATTGATATTCTAGATTACTTCGACCAGCGTATTATTGATTTTTATTATTTTTATGTATGTGAAATTTCAACAAATCTTGATTTGATTCTCGACAGGTAGCATAGTAATCATCGTTACTAGTTTTTGATATAGCAAAGTGAAAACCGACTAGTGGTGAAAAAACTGCAATAGTAATTAATGCAAGCTTATACTCTGAATTATGGAGAAGATATAATGTTACTCCAATACAAGTCATTATCTCTAACCAGGTACATGTACATAACTGAAGAGCAATTTCTTTTGCTCGCATCAAGTGTAGTTATTGCCGTAACAGTAATTTGAATATAACTGAATTTTATTGACCGATAAGTGTAAATGAAATTTCAAATTAAAGATTTTAATGATCGAAAAATAATAAAAAAAATTACGAAATTTCAGTCGGGAGTTAAGAATCAACTGTGAAGGATTTTTATATGATTTAAAACTACCACAGGTAAGGTTGGATTCAAATTCTGAGAAAAACGACGGTAAAGTTTCTATGCTAAAAATTTTTCTGAATGGAACGTTACTCGCAATCATTATTGCAGTCCCTGCTATAATCAGTACTGTCTTATTTCATTATGTTATCAAGACAAATTTGATAATAACGATAACCGTTGGAATAATAACTCTATTTGTTGCCATGGGATTTGCATATAAAGTCTCTAAAAGACTAGCATTGTAATATAACGAGACAGTTTTAATGGTTGACCAGGTTCCAATCTTCAACTTTAGACTTAACGATATTTCCTAAAGCTGACGCCTCCACATGGACAGATGAAAAACTATTTACGATTATCGTAGTTAGGAGTAAAGTGGAATTCAATGATGTTTTTTATGATTTTTTTGTTTATTCTGTCATTATAAAATTCATATTGTAAGTCTTATCCAACTAAAATCTTCAATCAATAAGATTATTCTTCATAATTTTTAGGGTGTGAATATATAAATCAGGCATGTAAAGACATTTTTTCAATTGTCAAAAACAAGTGTAAAGTTTCAATTTCCTTGTCAGAAAACAGAGAATGTAACACCGGATATCATGATAAAAATGGTAAGTACAAGCGTGATTCTTGCATTACTATTTACTGTTCCTGCTTTGGGAATATTCTTAGGAATTTATTGGCATACGGATAACTTAATGATGGGCATAATCATAGGTTTTACGGTTCATTTTATTACTCTTGGATTTTCTCATCCAATATCGCAATCTATATCATCATTTTTTGACAGTTAATCTTGATAAACTTTATGTAAAATCAAGATACTGTGAAGAGACTGAAATTTTTACTTTACTATTATTGGTAACCTACACACTTATAGGGTCCTTGCATTTGAGGAAATTCTATTTTGGTGGTTAGTAAGAATTAGTATCCGATGAATAGATACATTTCCACTAGATAATATTCCCGCAAGATAAGTCCCTTCGGCTGCTTGGTGAATTTTGTATTCGGAGAAATACATCTGAACTCATCAGGCAAGATTAAAATTGATGCAGAGTTATTAATCCAATGATAGAGGATGTGCAATAGGCATTGAGCAAAGTAAGTATGCCGGGTAAAATTTTCGGAACTGTAATGTCTCATGGACTAAAGGGAAGGATGTTAACAAAGAATGAACTCCAAATGCTGACAGAGGCAAGAGACATGGATGAACTAGTAACGAGAATGAAGAATACCGTTTACCTTGATGCATTAGCCAAGCTGACCAAGCCATATACTGCGGATAAGATTGAAAATGCATTAAAAGAATATTTGGTCAATATACATGCAAAAATGGTCAACGTTTCAGGGGGAGCTAGAATACTTAGCGCATACTTTGTAAAACACATCACTTGGAATTTGAAGATGATTTTGAAAGGTAAGGCGCTTGGTAAATCCTATGACGAATTATTACCCAAAATAAATTTGAGGGCAGAAGAATTAGTAGGTCGGCGTGATCTTGTAGTTAAAGCGTTGGTTTCAAAGACTTTGGATGAGGCTGTTTCTTCACTATCCGGTAGCGAATTTGCCGAAGATGTTACTAAGTCGGCTGCCATATTCAAGGACAAGGGGGATGTTAGAATTTTTGATGTGTATCTTGATCACGTTTTCTATCATGATTTAGGTAAGGCAATGAATACAGAATCACAGTCGCTGGAAGCAAAGAACATTGTATCTGTTGATATTGATTCATATAATATACTAGCTGTACTTCGAGGAAAATTCTGGAATCTGCCCCCGGATGAGATAAATAATCTAATTGTAGCCACTACCTCCAAGGTAACTAAGGAGACCATACAAAAGATGATAAATACTGAAAAAATATCAGAGGCGATTGGCGAGCTGTCTAACACAGTGTATAAAGACATTGTTCCACAAAATCAAACAAGCGATATAGACTCGGTATTACAAGTTGAAAAGGGTTTTGAAGAAATTGCATTAAAGAGGGCGCAATCAGCCTTTAGAACAATGTTTAGCGTTGGTATTGTTGTTGCTGCTCTAAAACTTATTATGATTGAGGTCAGAAATTTGTCAGCAATTGCATCTGGAGTAGAACAGAAGATTCCAGGAGAAACAATAGTTTCTAAACTGGTTAATATCACATAGGATTATCTAATTCCAAATTCCAAAAACAAAAAAGGTACCGTAAAGTCTTAGTACTTCATTGAGGTCAAAAAAAGGACCGAAACACAATGATGCAAATTGTTTTTTTATTTAGTTCGCTTGCCGGACCAGACAAGATTTGAATATAACATATCGGGAATTAGTTTTTTAAATCCTACTCCTGCTCCCCTATACCATTTTGGGAACCATTCATAAAGATGCAATCTGATTGTTTGAATGTACACAATTAATCCTTCAATAAGCATAATCCCTATATTACCTCCGATCAAAACTGCCAATCCGCCTCCGCTCTCGTAGGATTGGTTAACCGTTACCAATAAGGCAGCATGTACCAGTAGCATTATTCCAAGTCTCGTATAACTAATTACATTAGAGAGAACTTCAATTATTCTTACCAGAATTACTTCTATAACAATACCCATCAATCCGCCTCCTTCATCATGGCCATGTTTAGCATCAAGTTCTTGCTCCTTTTTACCGCCCCAAATCATAACACCCGCCGTTGCAATGATTATTGGAGGTGTAGCCTTTGCGACCAAGTCCACCGTTACCCAGTCTCCAAATAGAAATGTCAACCACGGTACTGGTTCGTTATGAATAACTCCTGTTACTCCAAACATACCGATGATATCATACCCAGATCCAATAGCTGCTAGTATCAATGCGACTACGGCAAGAAATTGAATTATAGTAGGAATATCATGTGTAAAGATAACAAGTTTATTTTTTTCCAATATATCATTTCTAAGTCTTAGAAACAATGCCATCAATATGTGTACGATGCCTATGGCTACTGAAACCTTGAGTATTTTTATTACCTGATCGAATGTTAATTCTGAGACATTCAAAGCACCCATTAGTGGACCCAGCGGTTCAAAGAGGGGTGCCAAAATAGCTATCTCATCTATGTGAAATCCGAACATCTCTCCTGTACCTAAACCTGCTATGCTGGCAGCCGCACCACTCGCCGCCAATAAAGTTCCCCATGTCTTTAGATTTCCAATCCCTCTGTATCGGAGAAACATACCTAAGCCGAAAAGTAACAGACCGTGTCCCAAATCTGCGAACATAATGCCATAAAAAACAGGCCATACGAAAGCGATAATTGGAGTCGGGTCTACTTCACCATGGTTGGGAAGACCCTGGGTTTCAGTTATTACTTCAAAAGTCTTTGCATATCTATTATTGACAAGAAGAGTCGGAAGCTGATTGGGAGAACTTCTATCAAGTTTAACTGGTTCTGTGACAGAGATATATCTATCAGTAAGTGTTTTGAACTTATTTTCCATACTAACTGGAATATATCCTTGAATGACCGCAAAATTCTTTGTACCTGCTGGTTTGCGTGTTATCTCTAAAATTTCCTTGGCAGTTTTGGATGATTCGTATAATGAGAGTAATTTGGGAAGGATTGTAACTTTTAATTTTTCAATTTTCTTTGTAATTTCTGCATATTTCTTTTCGAGTTCTTTAGTTGTCTTTTGGCAGATGTCGTAGGCAGAACTTGGATTTTGTGGCAAGTCTGATGGAATCTGAATAGGATGCACATTAAAGCTTCTAAGCACTTTCATTATTTTTTCTGAATCTTCTTGTGAACCTATGACTGTAATAGATGATTTCTCATCATTTAATTTGACGGGATGAACAATCAAGTCGTCCAAACTATTTTGAATTTCATGAAGGTCTTTGGAGTTGATAATAAAAATTTCTGCAAAAAATGTCTTCAGGTTACGTAGACCGGATAAATCCATTTTGAGTTTTGAAGCACCCCCTATAGCGTCTATGGCAGTACGATATTCCTCAAGATCCTTCTCGATTTGCTGTTGAGTCTTAAGTAAAGAAACTGGTTCTCTCAATAGAGCTTTGCTCTTATTTTCTAATTCAACAATGAAATTTTGAATATCATCTATCTTGTAATCAGTTTTTTCCTGCGGCGCACCCTTAAAGAGAGTCGCCATAACACCAGTTTCAAGTGAAATCCCCAAAGATCTAATGACCTCATCAATTTCTTGGAACAATTTTTGAGCATTTAATAAAAGATCATCAAAATACGAACTACTATGTTCAGAGGGATTTTGTAGTGTATGAAACCATCCCAATTCCGCCAATTTGCTTACTGCTTCATGAGTTTCAACCCTTGGTAGAATCAAAGTCGTCTTTAAGAGCTTCGCCTGTCCCATAGTATTGAGTTGTTTGATTATTAATTCTCCTTAAAATCTTTCCCTTTTAAATTGTCCAAGAATCCTACAATCATTTGACGTGATGTATCTTCAATTATACCTACTGAATATTCTACATTCCATTCCTTAACGATAGTAATAATTTCATTGACAAAAAGTTGTATCCTATCTGGAAAGTACTAGATTCTTTAAGAAAAAAAGAATCCGTTGGGAGAAGGTATAAAGTTCCTCATTGACCCAAGATAATGAACATCATTACAATACCATAGATTGCAATTGACTCTACCATACCTACGAATATGAAGACTCTTGATTGCATCTTTGGGTTATCACTGATTGCGGCTAACCCTGCAGCACCTACGAATCCTAAGCCTATTCCTGATCCAGCTGCCGCAAGTCCAAAGGCCAAACCTGCACCAATAAGTTTGGATGAACCTGCATCGGAGGCACCTTCTGTTTCCGCTTGTGCATAGACCGAGTTGTGATAGAAGAATAGTATGCTAAAGGTAATAGCAACGGTCAGAAGAATAATACTAGTTTTTTCTCTGTAAACACTCATCATACAGTGGTTCCAAAATTGAAGGCCATATTTAATTATAACTAACAAAGTTTAGAAATTTGGAAGATTCAAAGCGGAGTAATAAAAGCCCATAGCAGAAATTGGCAATTTCTAAACTGAAATATCCTATTTCTAAGACTTCGCGTCAAGAAATTTCTAATTTGAATATTCTAATTCAATCAATATCATTAATAGATCTTTTATATGAGATAGCAAGAAAATGTCTGCTAAAACTTAAGCATTCGACAAAGCTTTTTTCTTGCAAGAGGAGATATCGTTTTTTACATTCTCAATCATAGAATCATGTTCTGACTGTAAGTCTTGTTTTGATTTTTTAAAGTATTCTGCAATAATGTTGTTATCCATCTCGCTTGCCGCCATAAATATCCACTAGTATATCTACTCTATATTCTTTTTCTTATCCAGTACCACTTTTACTTTTTTGAGTCTTACAAACTCTTCCCTTTCACGTTCCTCCAATGTTCCCTTAATGAAGGATATAGCGTGCTGATACTGTGGAATTATAACAAATTCAAGTGCATTGATTAATTTTTGTGTTTTTTCAAGCTCTTTGGCTAGACTGAATATGGCATTTTCATACTCTGCGGCCTTACATATTTGTGGAAGCATATTCTTAATCAACTTGGAAGCCTTGTCAACGTACACGTTTGTTTCCGAAAAGCCATAAGAAAGTTCTTGGCCGGATTCCTTGGTCTTGATCTGCAATGTTGGTATTTTGACATCAACAATTCTTCTAACATCCACGTTCACTTCCATTATACCTGGAGTTGAATCTGATATCGATTCTAATGTTGATGTTCCAAGAGACATGTATGAATCATAAACTGCAGAGTAAATGTCAGATAGAGGAGACCAGATATCACCTCTTGTCTTGTTAGCCTCTTCAATCATTTCATCAATTTTTTTGAGCAGTACTTCTCTCTTATCGTCAAGGATCTTGTGTACCATGGTACTAACTTGCAACGATCGTTTTATCTTAATCAGTTCGATTTTTGTTGCAGTAACATTTTTGCCAAAAGACATTTTCGATGAACTTGTTGATTACTTGTTTCCTTTATAGTACTGCTGAATGTGTTTGTCCTTAATTTTGGTCAGTTCGCCTTCGGGTAATGTTGCTAGTATATCCCATGCTCTGCTTAGTGTTTCGTCCAAATTTCTATTTTCATCAGGACTTTGTTTCAAAAAGTGAGTTTCAAAACTATCACCAGCGTCAAGATACTTCAAATCAACTCCGGTTAAACCTGCCTTACCCACAATTTCTGCCAGTGCGCGGACTTCTTGGGCCCTTGAATACGCATCATACAACTGATTACCAACTTCCATGTGATCAGATCTTGTTTTACCTTCACCAACACCATCTTTCATCAATCTAGAAAGAGACATCATTACATTAACTGGTGGATAAATTCCCTTTCTAAATAGATCTCTTCCCAAGACTACCTGTCCTTCAGTGATATAGCCTGTCAAGTCAGGTATTGGATGTGTGATATCATCTGCAGGCATCGAAAGAATTGGCATTTGAGTAACACTACCATTTTTCCCCTTTATTCTTCCAGCCCTTTCATAATTATTCGCCAAGTCAGTATAGAGATATCCTGGATATCCTTTTCTACCTGGAACTTCTTCTCTTGCTGCGCTAATCTCTCTAAGAGCTTCTGCATAATTGGTCATGTCAGTTAGTAACGCAAGTACGTGCATACCAAGATCAAATGCAAGGTATTCAGCCACGGTGAGAGCAACTCTAGGTGTAATTATTCTTTCGATAGCAGGATCATCTGCAAGGTTAACAAATAATACACTTCGTTTCAAAGCACCTGATTCTTCTAAACTCCTCTTGAAATACTGAGCTTCGGAATACTGCACACCAATCGCTGCAAAGACCACAGCAAAGTCTTCGTTTGTACCCACCACAGTAGCCTGACGTGCAATCTGAGCTGCTAAAATGTTGTGGGACATTCCCGAGCCTGAAAAGATAGGCAGTTTTTGACCCCTAACCAGCGTCAACATTCCGTCAATTACAGATACTCCAGTTTGGATAAATGATGTAGGATATTCTCTGCTCTGAGGGTTCATTGGTTCTCCGTTGACATCGAGGAACTTGTCAGCAACCGGATCTGGTAAACCATCATTTGGTCTTCCCAGACCGTCAAATACACGTCCCAATAATTCTTGTGACACTGGCATTGCCATTGTTTTTCCAAGGAACTTTACTCTAGTTCCAGTAATGGCCAATCCTGTTGTCCCTTCGAAAACCTGAACTACCGCTTTGCCGCTTCCTACTTCAAGAACTTTTCCTAATCTCCTTTCACCCTCGTTTGTTTCAATTTCTACGAGTTCGTCGAATGAAGCTGTTGTAACACCATCAACTACCATAAGTGGCCCTTTTATTTCGGCTATTTTCGTATATTCGATTCCAGTTGTTTTAGACAGAGACCTTTACCTCCTCCATGTTACCTTTGAATGAATCAGATAGTTGCTTTTCTATTTCGTCCAATTTTGAAATCTGCTCATCTGTAACTTCAAATTTTGCTTTTAGCAATGTTGTTATTATTGGCAAAGCTCTGATATCTGCTAACGATTTTCCTTCCTTAAGAGCCTTTTGTGATTCTTTATAGAACATTACCATAAGTCGAACCAATTTTAGTTGTTTCGCTGGGCTACAATAGGTATCAACTTTATCAAAAGAGTTTTGTTGCAAGATACCTATTTTGAGCATTCTAGCAACTTCTAAAACCAGTTTCTCCTCATCAGGAAGAGCTTCGGGTCCTAATAATCTGACGATTTCTTTTAATGTATCTTCACGTTGCAAGATATGATATGATTCCGCTCTCAAGTCATACCAGTCAGGGCTTACGTTTTCTTTCCACCATTTGGAAATGTCTTCAAGGTAACCAGAGTAAGACTGCATCCAATTAATTGATGGGTAGTGTCTGGAATATGCTAATCTAGTATCCAGTGCCCAAAAGGTCTTGATAAATCTAATTGTGTGCGTTGTTACCGGTTCAGTAAAATCTGCACCTGACGGAGATACTGCACCAACCAGTGTCACAGATCCAGAACGATCTGGTGAACCAAGTGCTCTTACTCGGCCCGCTCTTTCATAAAATTCTGCGAGTCTTGAAGCCAAATATGATGGGTAACCTTCTTCTGCAGGCATTTCTTCCAATCGACCTGACATTTCTCTTAACGCCTCTGCCCATCTACTAGTAGAGTCAGCAACTAGAACTACATCATAGCCCATATCTCTATAATACTCTGCCATAGTAACACCCGTATAGATTGATGCTTCTCTAGCGGCTACAGGCATGTTACTCGTATTAGCAACGAGAACTGTTCTTTCCATTAATGGCCTTTGTGATCTTGGATCAATTAAGTGTGGAAATTCTACAAGGACTTCTGTCATTTCGTTACCTCTTTCTCCACAGCCAATGTAAACAACAACCTTTGAATCTGCCCATTTGGCAATTTGATGTAATGTCACAGTCTTTCCCGTCCCGAATCCACCTGGAATAGCGCCAGTTCCACCTTTTGCAATAGGGAAATAAGTGTCAATAATTCTCTGTCCAGTAATCAGTGGAATAGTAGGATCGAATCTTTCAGAATATGGACGTGGCTTTCTAACGGGCCATTTGTGATACATCTTTAGTTCAATCTTATCACCGTTCTTGCTATTAGCATGTCCAATGATATGTTCCAAGTCATATTCTCCTTCTTTGGCAATTTCAGTAATAGTAGCCTCGGGATAATTTGGCGGAACTAAAATTCTGTGAGTTAAAAGTGGAGTTTCTTCAACTGCCCCAAGTATAGAGCCGCCTAGAATTGTATCATCTTTTTTCACCGAAGGAGTAAACTTGTACTTCTTCTTCATATCAACAGGACTAGTAGTAATACCTCTTCCAATAAATGCTCCAGATTTTTCGGCAATTTCATCCAAGGGTCTTTGAATGCCATCATAAATTCTTCCAAGAATACCTGGACCTAGAAGAACTGAAAGTGGTTGACCAGTACCAGTTACAGGTTCTCCGGGCTTAAGACCAGATGTAGATTCATAAACTTGAATAAAAGCTACATCTCCTGTTAACCTAATAACCTCCCCAATTAATTTTGAATCACCGACTTCGACTGTCTCATACATTTTTACTGTTGACATCCCATCGGCTTTTACTGCAGGACCGCTAACCCAAACTATTCTTCCTTTTGCTACCATCTACTTATTTTCGCCTCTAAGCAGTTGGACTATCCTTTTCCTTATTAAAGGTTTGAGAGTTTCGATATTAGAATCAAGTGTATTGTCCAAGCTCATTGTTCCATCAACAGAAGCTGCCTTTATTCCGCCAATAATATCTACCACTTCATTAGATACGGTTATTTTCGATTTCCTATTGGATGATTCTTGTGATACTAATTTCTTTACCAGGTTCAAGTCAGTTTTATTGCACTGTATTACAATTTCAGAACCTAATTTTGCAGAGCTATCTTGTATCAATCGAGTTAATAGTTTTTCATAATTTTTCTCGTTATTGCTTTTTGCAAGTTTTTCCTTTGCCATTATAAAAATTTCATCAATGGCTGATTCGATAATAACTAGTTCTTTGTTTCTAGCATTCAACGTGCTAGAACCTATTATTTGACGCTTTAGATTTTCTGCCTGCTTTTTTGATGATTCAATAATACTGTCATATTCAACCTGCAGGCTACTCTTTGAAGATTCTAAATTTTTCAGCGAATTTTGAAGTGCAGAGTCAATTTCTGAAATTAACGTGGATTCTTTTTGCGAAAGAACTTTGTCAATTGTTCTTTCTAAAGAATTTAAACTCATTCATTGATTTTTCAGAATTACGTGATTTTAATCTTTTGATAAAAGATATCTTCAAAAAACAAAATTAGGTTGGGTGACTATGATCCTCGACATACTTCACAGGTAAATGCGCCTTCAGAATACATCAACAAGTCTGACCATTCGTCACATTCATCACAATATCCTGAAATGGCAGATGGAGGTCTCCCAATTTCTCCTCTAATTAGGGCTGCCTTCTCTGATACCACATCAACTAATTCGGGAGTAACAGCAATAACATCAGAGCTCGAAATAATACCAGCTAATCTGTCTTTATAAACAACCCCTAGTCTCTTGATGTTGTTTTTACGTAATATGCGTGCCGCCTCAGTTATGCCCTCTCCGGCCTCAACAGTATGTATTGGTTGCATTACTTTTCCAGCTTCAATTGATGATGGCTCTGAATTCTTTGCTACCACCTTGGATACAACATCCCAATCAGTAACAATACCAACTGGTTTTTCTTTATCTGTAATAATTACGCTGCCTATATTATGTTCTTTCATTTTCATCGCAATGTCGACAACATTGTCACTTGGACCAGCTGTGATAACAGGACTATTCATAATATCTCTAACAAGAACTCGTGTCGTCATGTTTGCATCGGTATTTTCTACTAATTTTTTTGTCACAGAATCATTTAGGCAATTTGGTTTAATTATCTTTCTAATCTAATTTTGTACGGCGTTGTTAGATAACTAAACGGTCTTTATGTTGAGCTATCCGATCTTTACATCGTCCACCGATAGTCCTCTTTCTATATGTTCTATCTTTGATTGTCCTGTTGGCAACATTCTAATAAAATCATCCAGCAGAACTTTTTTTAGATAATCTGCTAAATCAGAATCAAATTCAGAAATCACTCTTACAAATTCGCTTTTCAGTTTCTTAGCCAGATTCATTGGATCAGAACCACCAGGTAATAACGAAGCACAAACCAAACTCCGTTTCCTGATTGCATTTAACGGTCCAGAAACAATAGTAAATCTATTTTCAATTTTGACTAGCCCGATAGATAATTTTAGCTCAATGCCTTTGCAAAAATTTCTTTTACCTTCAATGACAAAGGAGCCCTTTGGAAGAAATTGACCTGTTGGAGCTCCTTTCTTTACCTGATTAGGGAATACCCAGTATGCATCTCCACTAGACAGCCCATCTTTCCAAGCTCTACTAAATGATACTGTAGCCTGAGCAGTCTCGTCAATATAGTTGGATGTCTCATTATCCTTATCTTTTGCATTCTTTACAAGAAAAAAAGGAGATCCATGAATTTCTGCATGAAATACTATGTCATCCTCAGTCATATGTTTACGAATCACTGCTGAATTAGAAGACGCGTCTCTACCACCAATGACTAAATGACCGTCGGTAGTAAGGAACCAACGATATCGCTCATACCATTGTTTTGATTCTAACGTACTGAATTGAATCTTCTCATGAATTTTTTGTGTCTGGCCCTGCAGTTTTTCAATTCTCGACTTTAGTTCATCACTTGCTTTATCAATATTAGTTGCACCACGCTCCATTTCTTTTGCTCTAGAAAACAACAGCGATGAGAATTTTGGAATACTCAACTCTAACTTTACTCTTTCGTTAAGTAGATCAACATAGTTAATTCCATTTACCTGAACAATTTTAGAATCATTTTTTTCCAAAAGTGTCTCGACAGATTTATCGTTCATATCTTGGATACCAAAAGAGGAAAGGTTCATTAGATCGTGAGCGACGCTTCTAAGACTCTTTGATTTCAAAAGAACGTTCATTTTTGCTTTGTTTTGTTCTTCCAAGTCGTGTTCTAATTCCAGTATTTTCCTGTCTGTTTCTTCAGTTTTCAGGCTGCGTCCTATTGATAAAATCTCGTTACTAAGAACCTGATCTATTGCCTCCATGAATGTATCAACTTTCTTTGCGTTAGATTCTTTTGACATAGAAATAGGAGAGGCATCTATCGCTACGCCCGAATCATCTATAATAACTGATGGTTCGTGATTTTTTTCATTTAATACTCTATCAGTCAATTCTTTGGTCTTTTTATAAATAATTTCAATGTCCTCATTACTAAGATCCTTGGCAAACTTTGTATTAATTCCCGATTCAGATATTATTTCTTCGACATATTTCCTTGGCAGGGATATTGATTTTCCCAACCATTTTAAGACTTCAGTATCTTCTGGTACCAGACTGAGGTTTTTCGTCATACTTTCTAGAGTAGTTTGTAGAACATCTTCGCCCCTATTAGGAGGGAGAGCATATTGTGACCCAATCTTCAGAGTTCTGTGTCTTACTTCAACTGAATTTAATATCCAAATTATCTTCATTGATTCATCACATACAATGAAGTTTCCCTTTCCAAAGATTTCAACTATCAGTATCCTCACTTTATCGTCTCTACCTACAAAATGAAGAAAATAGATCCTCTCACTGCCCGGTTGAGATACGGAACTTATTTTTGCCCTTTCTATTTCTCGACTTATTATCTTTACAAATTGGGTTTCTTCAACTTGTTTGTATTTCTTGTTAGTTATCCAAATCCCCTTGGTGGAAACCATTAACATGATATCAGGCTGTATTGGGTGGTGCAGTTTCAAAAGAATAGAATTCTTAGTAATTGACGACATATTGCTTACGTAAAACTCAGATGTCGTAGTTGAGCTTATTTTGTTTACAAGATAGTGAAGCTCTATCCCCGATAATTCCATATAAATGACTGTAGATGAGGATGAATATTAATTAAAAATTCAAATAGAAATCGAAAAGAATTAAACCTGCAATTAATGTGAAGATAGCAATTGGATCATCTAGATAAGATATACTATATGAGAGCCTTTTTGGGGAGTATCTGCGGTGTAATTCTTGGGATAATATTTAGCACCTATCCAAATCCTGGTGTAGTGCCGGGATCTGTTGGCATAATTATTCTGTTAGCACTATTGTTTTATGTTATAACGTATGTTGTTGCAAAAAGAATTGGTTCAAGATTAAAAACTGAAGATAGGAAAAAAATTTCTACAAATGGCGTCTTTCCGTTTATCTTTTTGCTGATTATGTTCACGATTGTTACATACACTGGTCTACGAACTTGAGACAATGATCTAAAAGAATTTAATTTCAGGGCATTTTATCTAGGCATAATGATATGGAACTATACCACACCGGGCATACCTGACGAGCTATTCGAACGTTCTGAGAATGTTCCAATAACCAAGGAGGACATTCGGTCAATTGTCCTAAGTAAACTGCGTCTAAGAAAAAAATATTCAGTTATCGACGTAGGATGTGGAAGCGGCAGCATTACAGTAGAGATCTGTTTGCAGGTAAATTCTAAAAATGTTTTCGCAATCGATTCGGACAGGAATGCCATAGAACTAACAAAAAAAAATCTAGATAAATTTGGTGTTTCGGCAAATCTCCTATACTCCAAAGCTGAAGAAGTCCTACCATCACTTCCAGCAGCTGATGCAATTATTGTTGGCGGAACGAAGGGAAAGACTGAAAAAATAATAGAACTTTGTATTTCTAAATTAAAGAAGGATGGAAGACTAGTTGTAGATACCATACTTGTAGAGACAATGTATAAAGCCCTAAAGACAGTCAAAAGGCAAAAGATGCGAGATATTGAAGTTACCCAGGTCATGATAGCCAAAGGGAAAAGCGTGGCAAGTGGAACGATGCTTGTTTCGAGAAATCCCATACTCATTTTGTCTGCTACAAAATAGTGATTTCAGACTTGAAATTAATCCCCCATGGATACATTGCCGATATGTCTAATAGGATTCGCTAATGTGAGGATTCCTTTCTTTTTACTTTAAATTACACATTTTTTTACAACTCAAATCATGAAGCTCTCATGTATAGGTTGCGGACCTGGAGATCCGGATTTACTGACGGTAAAAGCTGTGGACAGAATCAAAAAAGCAGATGCCGTTTTTACCCCAACCTCTAAGGAAGGTAAGCCCAGTATAGCTCTATCGATAGCAAAAAAATACATAAACGAATCAAACACTACTATTACAAACCTAATCTTTCCAATGACAAAAGATAAAAATTCATTAAAATTGCAATGGAAGACTAATTCCCAGAAAATAGCAGATGCCGTTCATTCTGGAAAAAATTGTGTCTACCTAACAGTAGGAGATCCATCTCTGTACAGCACATGGAATTATATGCACAGAGAATTGAGGGAAAATCATAGTGACATAGACATTGAGATCATTCCGGGTATTCCATCTTTCTTTGCTTTCGCTGCTCAAGCGAAAATGAGTCTAGTAGAAGGTGATCAAACTCTTGGTATCGTTCCTGCATGCTATGATTTGAATAAGATTAGGCACACTGTAGAATCTTGTGATTCCATAATATTTCTCAAAGACGGACGATATTTTGATAGCGTAATTGAAATCTTATCTGAAACAGGGTTTGGCGATGATTCATTGATTACAATTGCCCAGGATGTATCTGTAGAAGAAGAGATTTTGGAAACAAAGAAGTTGAAAGATTTGCGAAACACAAAAAATCCAGCTGGAAAATACTTTTCTATAATGGTGGCTAGAAAAAATGATTGAACCTAACACTGTTTACTTTGTTGGTTCAGGTCCAGGTGATCCAGAGCTTATAACCTTAAAGGCAAAAAAGTTACTGGAAAGTGCAGATGTCGTCGTTTATTCAGGATCGTTACTCAATCCAAAACTACTTGAATACGCCAAAGAGGGCGCAACTCTTCATGATGCTGCTCTTTTGGACAGAATAAAGATTTATGAAATATTAAGAGATTCGACGAAGCAAGGAAAGCTTGCTATTCGTTTTCATGACGGAGATCCATCGTTATTTAGCACAATCAGGGAGCAAATTGATAAACTAAACTTAGATGGAATAAGCTGTAAGGTCATCCCTGGCATAACTGCAATTTTAGGAGCCGCTTCATCGCTGAATTTAGAGTTAACCCTTCCCGGAATTACTCAAACACTAATTATCACAAGGGCAGAACTTAGAACTCCTGTACCGGAAGGGGAAAAAATTTCTAACCTAGCGACACATGGTGCGACCATGGCTTTCTATCTTAGTGTTCATCTAATAAGAAACATAGTAGAAGAATTGCTTAAGGCGGGTTCCTATCAAACCACTACTCCTGCGGCCGTTGTATACAGAGCCACCTGGGAAGATGAAAAAATAATAATTGGAACTCTTGGTAATATTGTAGAAAAAGTAAGGGAAGCCAAAATAACCAAAACCGCAATCATTATTGTTGGAAATGTTATTAATCCAAGCAGCTATGAATTTTCAAAAGTCTATGATAAGCAGTTTACACATGGATATAGGATAGCGGACAAATCAAAATAGTATTTTAGAAGGTAACGATACAACCTTATTTCATTTAATATAATGTTGTTTGATTAGAAAATTTCTTCATCCTTCCGCATCCCACCTAGTCCAGATTTGACTTTTGACGCGCATTCTATGCAAATATCTTCGGAAAAAGGAAAACTTTTCGAGCAGTCTTTACATACCGGTTTTCCACAATTAGGACATTCCTTTGTAGAAGTCTGCGAATTACACAGGGAACAAATACTATTTTTCATAAATATAATTAGACCTTTGAAGGCTAAAAATATATCGCATAGTCTTAACTTTCTAATCAACTAAATACTCGAGAAATAAGATGTTTATAATAGTGACAGAGACGATATTGCTTAATTTTGATACAGCGTACTTTATTATTTATTCATGACAGTGGAATTCTTGAGATTTCCTTTTGACTGATGTTTGACCAAGCTCCCATAACATTGTTTTTAGCTTCTGCCTGATTTATTCCGGTTATTTCACTGAGAATAATTTCCGTAGCATGCATTGGAGGCCAAGCCATTGCAACATATTCGCCAACATTTCCAGTTTTTTGCAATGAAGCTGGAACTATCTTATCTTCTGCAAATCCTAATGAACTAAGTTTATGCTTTATGGAGTCTATCAGATCTCGTTGTCCGTGTACAATTAAATGAACAGCTTTATCATAATCAATAGTCGACATTTTCCCATCAGTTTTTCGATCAGTCAGTCCTATAAAGATAATTATCTAATAATACTGTTGATCATCCGCAGATGTCACATTTTGATTGCATATGACTATTGTCCTCCCTGGAGACATTACAGAAAGAATTTCTTCATTCATATCTGGAAATACAATCTTTCCTTTTGTAAAAAAGGACGAATTATTATCAACTCTTATACTTGTATGGAGGGGATAATGTTGTTCTAGAAAAGCCTGAAAGAGTTCTTGAAATTGCCAACAAAACTGTTGAGACTTTGGAGTTGAGCATAGAAAAGAATCGTAATGGTCCAAAATCACTTTTTGACTCACAATATTCCCGAAATAATTACATGATGAACTTCAACTTGATCATCCCATAATTCCATTATACGTAGGGGCAAGAGAGAATCTCGGTAGAGACTAGAATAATTACTTTTGTATAGGTTATCTCCTGTTCTAACTGCAATATTCAACTCAAATACAGTTCTTTATGACAAGATTAATTTTAAAAAACATGTGGATTACTAATGTGGTCTTGTCTTTTTTTGTCCAAGTTAAGTGTTACCAAAGTTACCAATTATGGAAATGGTAACTCAAATGGTATTATCGAAGATATAGTCTTTTTAGGTGGTAATATAGATGATATAGTGTTTTTAGGATTAATATCTTCGTCAGCCTCAACGTCTTGCTGATTAGTGGTTAGGGGCAAAAAAGAAAATATCCTTATTTCATTTCTAAAACAAGAATCAAAAATGCCACAATATTTAAAGTAAGGAGCTCCAATGTCCTTTTCATTGTCCATCCAATATGGAGAGTAAACTGTTATCCCAGATGCATAGGAAGGCTGGGCTGAAATAAACACAGTAATGCTCATAGCGATGATGGAAGAAACGACCAGTGAATGATATTTTTTACCCTTGTTCAATCCAATATGAGATTTAATACTTAGTATATTTAGAATGCTTTAACAAATTTAATAAGATAATTGAATAATCGAATGCAAGAATCTAATTCCTAAAGAGATAATATACAAAGATACGTTTAGTATTTGCTAGAAAAAATCATAGAATTTTTTTCTGATATAATGACTGAGATTATTTTATTGCTTGTTAGTTTCTGTTCACAAAAATATTTCCGAAATATTTTAGATATGATTATCATGGTAAAAATAGAAAAATCAAAAATATCAGTACTGCACGAAAGATTATTTGAAACTACTATGTATGATCATGTTATATTCTACTCCTAATATTAGAGATGTAAATGAATGAAAAGATAATTGATTTAAGAGGCCTTATCTCTAAAATGAATTTGGATGGTTCTGGCTTTCTTAGTTTCTTCGAACTTGAGCATTTGCAGGTTGGTATCCTGAGATTAAAACCAGGTGAAAAGGACACGCAAGACCCACACTCGTCAGATGA
>JACMIO010000141.1 GCA_014381105.1 bacterium
CATCAAGCGCCGCCCCCGAGAGCGATGTCGTGCCGCGATACGAAAGATTTTTTCCGTTGAAGGAAAGCAATGCACTGATCGCCTGCGGTTTATCAAGTCCTGTGATGGTAAGCGGAATATTCACTTCTTCGCCGATGGCGTTGGTTGGCGGCGGAGCGGAGATCGTCATGGAAACGGTCAATGTAGGTTTGCCAACACCAAGAAGCGGAATGCTAATGACCTGAATCCCACCAGCGGAACATAATACGGTGTTATAAGTCATTGTTTTTATTGACAACAAATTATATAACAGTTAAATGGCGATTGGCGGGACCTGATGTCAAATTCTGCGGATCCCACCAATCTGGACTCGGTGTTATTCTCATTAGGCCTACAGAATATAAAATAATTTAGTACCGATGGTACTAATATGTAGTAAAATACTACGAATTCCCACCAGCGAAGATATGACGGTGTGTTAATTTGCCTTATTTACATGTAGCAACAAACTAAAAAAATACTTCAATAACTGATTGCATACCTCAGTTGGTATAATTCAACCCATGTACTGTAGATTCATGAATCGATTGCATAGGTCCTCATCATGAACCGGGCTGTTGCAATATTCAACTATTGATGCGTTTCCACCGCGAATATCTGCTAAGGATTGATTCCAAAGCGCGTTATAGTTCTCAACTTTATATGATTGGTTACTTAATTGAATCTGTGAGTAAACCAAAAAACTGCCCAATACTATTGCCCCTATAATTAAGATAATTAATATGGGCTTGCGCGCTACTATGCCAGGTATCGTAGTACCGCCAACTCTCTTTTCAACCTTCTCTGGTGTATCCTGATCTCTATTGACTAAAGTAGGCTCATGTTCTGCAATGTTTTCGGGCGCCATGGTATCGCTAGGCTTCTCATTAGCGTCAACCATTTTCCCCGCTTCTTCTCGAAGGTTTTCCTCCGGATCTGTAATAGGCGGATTCTCTTCTCCTGCTCCGAGATCTCGTTTATCTTCCTCCGCTTTTTTAATTATATTTTCGTCTTCGTTTTCTGCCATTACTTTATGAATGAGCAACAAATATTAAGAATATGTAATGAATCCCTGAATTTAAAATCTAAATTCACGAGAAAGAAGGAGCGTAAAATTGAGGTGCTTGAAAGAAAAAGTGGCCCATTCTCTGACCAATAGACAACAATATATCATGATTTTTGATATTGTTAAAACATATATACTAAGACTTTAATTTGCATTAAATCATGCTTAAAAAACGTGCGAAAAATATCCTTGATACTCTAGGCAATGGATTTAACGCATTGATGGTTTTCAAGCCAGAAAATATATTCTACCTAACTGGTTTTTGGGGTGAATCTGTGGCCTTATGCACCCATGACGGGATCAAATTATTTGTTCCCAAATTAGAAAGCACTAGGGCCATGAATGAATCTAAATACTCGGAAATTATAACAGCCGAGCGTGGGGCTGGACTCATTAAATCAGTAATACCTTACTTACCAAAACACAGATTCTATTCTGATTGCAGCGAGTATGAAACAGTTCAATCTATTTTACCATATACAAATAACAGTAATTTTGTCATAAATGAATATCTGTTTTATAACGCAAGAATGTTCAAAGATGACTCTGAAATTCAGAAAATCAGGAGGGCATCAGAAATAATTGACAAACTATATCAAGTATGTAGCGAGGAGATAAGGAAAGGCGTAACGGAAAAACAACTTCAGGCAAAGTTACTATATGAAGCTATGAAACTTGAAGGAACTTCAACGTGTTATCCATTTACTTTGAATCCCTTCATAATTGCTGGTGGGGCTAATAGTGCCCTGCCTCATTTCGAAACTTCAAAGAGAGAATTTATCGACGGAGATTTCATTGTTGTTGACTTAACTCTAAGGTATGATGGATATATTTCCGACGCAACCCGTACCTTTGCGCTAGGTAATGTTAGCCATGAAATGAGTCAGGTGTATGATCTTGTCAAGAAGTCCCAACAGCAAGGACTCGAATGTGTAGAACAAGGAGTTGAATGTGGAAAAGTAGACACTGCTTGTCGCAATTTAATTTCAAACAGCGGTTATGGCGATAATTTTATTCATTCTACAGGTCACGGAGTTGGCTTGGAAGTTCATGAACAGCCATGGATACGTCCAAACGAATCAAAGAAATTATCAAAAGGTATGGTTGTAACTGTTGAACCCGGTATTTACATATATTCGAAGTTTGGAGTCAGGATTGAAGATACAATTTTGGTTAATGAAAAAAGTAATAATGATTTAACTCTGACCAAATTTTCCAAAGAGTTACTAATTTTGTAACTAAAACTAATTAATCAACAAATATCTAGCTTTTTGCAAACAATCTCTATTAATTGACTTGCTATCTCCTTCTTCGATCGAAGTGGAATATGGATTATTTT
Organism: bacterium; assembly: GCA_014381105.1. Lineage (GTDB taxonomy): Archaea > Thermoproteota > Nitrososphaeria > Nitrososphaerales > Nitrososphaeraceae > TA-21. Next base: position 2,424 of record JACMIO010000141.1, read on the forward strand.
CCTTTCTTTATCTATTATGTAGACCTCATTTGTATCAGATCCAAAATCACATCCTTTTCTCGATACATCGTTGGCTACTATTAGGTTACCATTACACTCATCAAGTTTATCGAATGCTTTTTTTAATAACAGTTCTTTTGAAATTCCATATTCAGCTTTGAACGCTACCAAAAAAATATTTTTATCAAATTGTTTTATTTTATCGACAATTTTTTGGGTTGGAACAAGTTTAATAGTTTTAGTCCCATTTTGAGTATCCAGCTTATTAGGTATCGTCCTATTACTATGTGATATCGAAAAATCAGCTACTGCAGCAGTATGAAAAACAACATGTTGTTTTTCATCCAAGATTCTATCTTTCACAGTTTTTAACATTTCCTGAGTGGTCTTGATTTTTATATTTTCCATTCTTGGATCATCTGGGATATTCAAGGACCCGTGACCATAAACAAAGGTTACGTTGAAACCTTTATCCAGACATTGCTGTGCAATATTCATTCCCATTTTCCCAGAACTCAAGTTGGTTAAGATTCTGATTGAATCAATATATTCAACAGTCGAACCCGCTGTTACCAAGACATTTATTTTCGACTTCATTCTTGCCTTCGGTGTTGTAATTTTATTGATTACAAATTGTACCACCTTGTCGGCAGAGATTACTTTTGCTTTATCCTCTGTAATTGATGGTTCTAAAATAGATACGCCTAATGACTTTAGTTTTTTGATATTTTCCATGATGATGATATTTTCATACATGGCCTCGTGCATTGCGGGAGCAATTACAATAGGTATTCCTGATCCAAAAGCTACACTCAATACAGTTGTTACTGGATTATCCTCAATCCCATTTGCAAATTTCCCCAAAGTATTGGCTGTGCACGGATACACGATTACAATATCTGATTTACCGTAATTGGCAAGAGCAATATGTTCCAAGTCTGAGGTTAGTTCAGATACAGTTTTGTTTCCAGTGGCCCAATTCATCATTTCCTCAGTTAGTAATTTGGATTTGGTCGACTTCGACATTACCGGAAATACTTCGGCACCATTACGCATCAGTGTCCTGCTGAGGTCTATTGCCTTGTAGGCAGCTACACTGGCTGTAATACATAGCACAATTTTCTTTCCTTTCAGAATATTGCTTTGCGTACCAATAATTTCCTTTGAAATATGTTTCGTATTTTGAGAATTCTCGTTTGAATTATTCATATCAAGCCCTTTTTAGCATTATTTCCAGTTTTGCAAATTCTTCTTCCGTCATGTGATACATATGTTCTTCCTGTGGGAACTTTCCAGATTTAACTTCAGTTTCGTATGCCTTTATAGCATTAAATATTTGTTCTGATAAATTGAGATATCTTTTCACAAACTTGGGCTCAAAATCTCTATACAGGCCCAGCATATCGTGAGTTACAAGTACTTGCCCATCTACATGAGGACCACATCCAATCCCAATAGTGGGAACATTTACGCTTTGTGTAATCACTGACGCCACTTCGCTCGTAACTTTTTCAAGAACAATACTAAAAACTCCCGCTTCTTCTAAAACCTTGGCTTCGTTTAATAGTTTAAGTGCATCTTCTGCTGTTTTCCCTTGTGAAATATATCCGTGATGTAATGGAGTAGTCTGGGGTTTCAATCCTATATGTCCCATTACTGGAATGCCCAAGTCAGTCAAATTTTTGATAATATTGACAATTTCCAATCCGCCTTCAAGCTTGACGGCGTCGCAACCACATCTTAAGAATTTTAACGCGTTTTTTATTGAAATTGACTTTCCCATTTGATAAGATCCAAATGGCATGTCAGCAACCACAACTTGTCTTGTTATCGCATTTACTACCCCTTTACAAAATGTCAACATTTCGGCCATCCCTATTTTTCTTGTCGAATTGTATCCCATCATGACAGTTGCGGCACTGTCACCTATCAAGACCATGTCCAAATCAGTCTCATTGCATATGCGAGATAAGCAATAATCATACGAAGTCAACATGGTTATTTTCTCTTTATTTTTTTTCTTACTCAGAATTTCAGAAATTGTAATCTTTGATTTTTTTTGTAGGGACATTTCAAACTCCTCTCCTTATCATTATCAATGATTTGTGCATATTTTGCATGTTATCAAAATTCTTAATTTGTTGTGACAAGTAGGATCTATCTCTATTAACCAATTGTTTTGAGATCTTTATCATATTTGGCATTGCACGTACAATATTATCAACTATAGTCACATTAGATGCTATTGCCGTACGTGATAGTGGATTAAGATCGATAGAAATCACCTTCTTGCCCATTTTCACTAAACTTTCGGTTCTATCACCATCTTCAAGCGCAACAAAAACAGTATCAGAATTCATTATCCCATTCTTATCGACAAATTTGCGATTACTAGAAATATACCTTAAAGTGGATCTTAATTTGGCGTCCAATCCAAATACCTCATTTGCGTCTTCTTTTTGTAGCATCCTTGCAATTGCTTTGGATCTAGTCAAACACTTGTGAAATAGATTTACCTCAATCTTGGATTTAGTAATATTACTCAAGTTAACTAAATCTTTTGCACATAGAGCGGCGGTGTTACCATTTACAGAAATAACTGACTTATTTGACAGCAACAATAAACAAACTGCCACTTTCTCAGCCTCGTATGCATATTTTGTAGTCTTTTCCCCTAGTAAATAATCAAAAGCCTCGCCTCTGCCATGAGCAATCAACCCTTCTGGAACAACAATTCCATTCCTGAATCCCTCAACTAGTTTTTCTCTTATGATCAGCGATTTTGCCCTGGGATGTGTAGGAGTTATTTTATGTATCATGCTTTGTAATTAATCTAGCACCTTCATTTTCAATATCAGAAACAAATAACCTCGAAGGATATTTTCTTGAAATCTTTCTCATTTCTTCTAGCTCATTTTCTTTCACGATTGTAAAAACGGTCTGTCCAAATAGAGCCGCGCTACTATGAAAGCCATTCTGTGCTAGTCGGTCCATCAAGCTATTACAGGTCTTGTCTACAAATTTCAATGATTGTGAAAAATCATAAGAAAGATCTAGGAAATCTACAATTTCTTTTGTTTTCAGGATCTTCATCATCATTTTCATACATCCATGATTTGAAATTCTTCCTATACTTTCTAAGAAATATCGGGTAAAAATAGGGGAAAAACAGAAAATCGCAACCTTGGAATTATTTATTTTTAGAACTCTTGTTTTCCCAATGCCTGGAGCACCACCTTTTAATCTAATGCATAATCCTCCATAGTACTCCGACAGTACTGTTCCTAAACCCGTCTTGCAATGTATCTCTGCCTTATGAGCTATCTGAGCTGATTCGATATCTGAAAGACCCAAAGACAGAGCGTGGTTGAGCGCATATGATAGACTTAATGCTCCCGATCCACTTGTACCGAGCCCATAACCTATCGGTACATCAACTTGGTGATTTACTTTTACAAAGTACTTCTTTCTCGACCTTTTCAGAAGCTCGTTTATTACGAATTTTGAAACTATTGCGTCTTTAGAAATCATACCATTGATACTAATCTTAAAATTATTCTTGTCATGAGGATAGAGTTCCACCTCGGTCGTAACACCCTTGCTAATAGAAATTCCGGCTCCAAGAGAGCCATGTTTCACAATTGATTCATCATTGATTTCGCTATAAAAGCCTGTGATGTGACTCGGGCTGTACGCCTTTCCGATAGATATCGTTGGAGCTATTTCTAAAGTCATCTGGAACATAATATGATATTTCCAAAAATATAAGAATAATGTTTAATTAATTTATATGCATTTAAATATATTATGTTTCAAAACGAGAGGCGGCTGCAAAAAATTGGGAGCAGTGTCCTTATGTCATTACCAGCTGAATGGATAAAGACAATGGGTCTCAAAAAAGGAGATATTCTATCGATTGAAAATAATGATGACAACTCTATTACGATATTTCCAGCCGCCGATAGAAATAGTCAGGCCAAGGAAATAGCTATTCATCTGCTTGATCTTTCACATGACAAATTGATTAACCAGATTTATGGAGCGTACTTGTTAGGTTATGATATCATAAAGATTGTAGGAAGAACTCAGATCGATTTTGAAGATCGCGAAATAATAAAAAAAGCAATGAGAAATTTGATTGGGCTGGAAATTGTAGATGAAGATGGCCTAAATATGACCATTCAATTTCTACTCGATGCACATTCTCTGAACGTCTCTAAAATATTAAAGCAAATGAGCTCCATTGTCAGCGGCACGCATAAGGATATAGTTAATGCCATGAAAACAAGGGATGGTGGAATAGGTCTCCTTGTTAGGGGAAGAGATGATGAAGTAAACAGACAATACTTTTTGATTGTTCGATTGATTAGAACCGCAATGATGGATCGTAGACTTGCTTCTAGTCTGGATCTTAGTAATATCGACATATTGGACTATAGAATTGCTGCGAATCACCTAGAAAATGCAGGAGATCTAATTTCGAGATTATCGTCTCAATTATCAGGTTTTCTAGACGAAATAAAATATGAAAAAATCATCGAGGCAAACTACTTGATTTTGGAGATGCAGGAAAAATCCATATCAGGATTCATCACCAAGGATACTGAAAAGTCTTCTCATGTAGTAACTCTCTTCAATAAGTTTGATGCAATATCTACATTCATAAAAAATGATTATATAAAGCTCGAAGAAAATTACCAGTCTGTGCTGAAGATTATAAATATTATATACACAATGGATGAGATTGCTAGATGCTGGGTTGATATCGCAGATTTAATAAAACCCGATTATTCCATTAGGTAGAAAAATAATGAGGCAATTCATTTGTGCGTGATCGTTTAAATCGAGAGTAACCCTTCTAGCTTCTTTATCACATCCACATTCATTTTCAAGAACTGATTTGTAAAGTGCGAGTCTGCATTTGACATAGTAGAATATTTATATTCATCGTAATCCTATTATTTTCATTCCACGAAAGACTGTTTATGGTAAATGTCCAAAATGTAGGACAAAGAGTCAGCTTGAAGTACTATCAAGTAACCCCGGGAATGAGAAATTTAGGTGTAATATGTGTTATAACAAATTTACAATGGATGAGCTCTAACAAATGGTTTACATATATTAGCGATTTGATGTTTTCTTAAGTTAGTCCTAAATAAAATAATTCTTTTCGAGCTTATTCGTTCTGAAAATACCATATTTTTAATATTGAAATAGCTGGACATGTAGATCTATGTAAGTTTGGATACCGCAGATGGATCTTTAGATGATGGACGTAAGATTATTGAAGAGAATGACATGTTTGTCTCTAAAAAAAGATCAATGCATGATTCATCGTTTCGATATCCTGTAAGAATGGGAGAAGAATATGATGTAATTATCCTGGACATGAGTAGCAATGGTGATTCTGGTGTTACAAAGATAAGAGGGTTGATTACTTTCGTAAGAGGTACTAAACCTGATGATAGAGTAAGAATCAAAATCACAAAGATCGGGAAGGGGTATGCCAGAGGACAGTTAATTGCATATTTAGATTTGAAGTAAGATTTGATTGCTAAAATGTGGTTATATATCTATTGATTTTACTGGACAATATTTTAATCAAGAGCAAGGAAGCTACTAGATTACTACTTTTTAGTAAGATTATCGTTACTAGTTGTCTTGTGAATCAATCATTTTAGGATGTTCTATCCTTAATTCTATTATCATAAGATCCTATTTCAAAAAAAATATACTTTTTGAATTTGAAAAAAGTTGTTATGTTTAAATTTTATCTATGAATATGTTTAATGATAGTCTCTAAAATGATAGTTACAGCCTCTCCAATGTCCAATAAAAGAAAATGATAATTTTACTGTCTATGCTTATCAATCTGTTTTCTATTTATGTCGTACAATCCCATATACTGAATGGAAAGCAAGAATTAATATTGAAGATCCTATTTAATAGAAACATAAATGAAAAAAGAAGAGATACATATAAAACAGCAATGAGATTTATTATCC
>JACMIO010000142.1 GCA_014381105.1 bacterium
ATTTAGTGTCAAAGTCAAACCGTTTTATAGTTTGCTGGATGATCTTTAATATGAAATCACTATCATGCCGAGACGCTGGATTTAATTGTGATTATGTCGTCCAAGCAGAGAGTGACAACGAAGTCTTTGCACAGGGTCAAGAACATGTATTCAACGCGCATGGAATGAAAAAACAGGACTTCGTTCCGGCGTTTAATGAAAAATTTAAGTCCTTTATAAAAGAAAGTTCGTGATTACTTCAGTCAGGAACCAATTGTGCTCGGATAGAAAACTTCAGTTATTAGTCTATGGTAACATGCATCACATACGTCGATGTCCATAAAAGGATTAATTGATTCTACATTTTTTTTGCAATTGGCACATTTCATATTGTTTAGTTAATTTGTCTTCAATACTCAGGGATAAAAAGATATCATATATTTCGTATAGACTATTTTACTATACTAATTTTCTATAGGAATTGAAATAAACGGAAATTCACGAAATAATTCTGCTCATTAGTCCAGATAAAATGAATTCTTCAAAAGATAACTTCAGGAAAGTCTACTCTGAGTTTGAACTCTCAACTTGTTCTTTTCCTTCAAAAGTCAAAAGTATTTTCGATTCTCCAATTTTTTTTATCAGTCCCATACTAGCAAGATCGTCAACAATGTCGTCAGTTTGATATTTTGATATATGAACGGCTGCACCCACCTTATATCTGCTAACTATCCTGTAATCACCTTCACATATTTCATACAGTTTCGTCAAAAGTTCATCAGACATAGTTCTTACCTTTGCGAGAGATATATACCAGACATGCTTATTGATATCTATTTTTTGATCGGTTTGTAGTGGTATCGTTCTCTACGATAGTATGTCCTTCACACCAATAAAAGTCAAAATTGTTGTGACAATTTTCGCATCTAGTCTGATCTTTTTTATTGTGCTCTTGTTCGCCGTTTTTATCATTACACGGTTGGTAAACTATTTCTTTGTATTTCGAAATTGCCACCGGAACAGCGTTCGAATAGTTACATTGTGGGCATGAGATCATAATTCTCTGTGCATCACTCATTATGCTTACATCAATACCTGATACGGATAAAATACTTTGGATTATAATTTCATTATGCTGAGACACACTTTGCAACCTGGACATGAGCATATCGCATAATGAAATTGCTTCCCTACCTCATCCTGACCAATGTGAAATTCCATTTCTGGGCTTGAAACTTCCTTTTTACATTCTGGACATTTAACCATATTTTACATTTTTGTGCTTTCGCTTAAAATACATAACTCACCAATGGAAAAAGTAAGAATTTCTAATTTAATATACATTGGTTAAACTTTTTTATTTATCAATATCTACTTTAGCATAGGCTCTTTCATTCGGATAGAATTAACCAATTCTCTGACTCGCTGTAAACTTTGTTGAAAGTAACGGATTAGATTTTTATTGATAGATTCATCTGAAGGTCGTATCGTCTCACTTTGATAATCTTTTGTTGACGAGACAATATCGTCAAATAAGAGATATTGAGCATCTTTGGATGGTCTCTGCATGGTCAGATTTCTAAATTCCTTTAACACCCAAAGCCAGCCATTGTGTGCCGAGGCCTGATGCATGTCTGTAAGCAGGCCGATATTTTTTGTTCTGGCGTTCAATGCACTTTGTACTGTGGCCAGATCAACTCTCTCTGATGCAATTCCCAACTCTAGTTTTGTGTTAATCAACAACAATAAACAATCTAGAGTTCCTAATGTTTGAGCAAGAAAGCAATCTATCTCAATTTCCATCCGAATTGCTGGATCAACCTTTTGTGCATCCATATGGTACGACTGAATTTCTTGTAGATTTTTCAAATGTTCTTCTGCAGCAAAAATCTTAAACTCAACTCTATCTAATAAAATGTCAGAATCGATGTAGGAAGCCATAGTAATTAGAATAAATTCAATTTTCTTTAACTTTACTGGACTAATATAGACAAACGATTGCAGTCTAAACTATTAAAATTAAGGATTTATCTAATTACTACCCATGAATGAAAATGGAGATCTAGAGGAAAGGAAGTTACTGGGTTCGGGTGGATATGCTATTGCAAAAATTACAGAAGAAGAAGAAACCAAAGCGAATTTGGGAATTCCGCAATTATTTCTAGCAAACGCAGGAAGAATCAGTGAAGAGCGATTTCTGAAATATTACTGTAACAAATGCGGAAAGGAATATGACGGTTCTCCAGACATCAAGTTTGAAAACCCTAATGAGGATTTAGGTCAGGGAATGATACTAGTCGAAAAAGGAGAATACAAATGCAAGAACTGCAATAGCATTATAGCGTTTTATAGAACGTTCAACAAGTAGTTGCCGAATTACCTTCGCTTAAGAGCGATAAAACGTTTATAGTTTTTGTTCAATACATATAATTGAATAAAATTGGGAAGATGGGATGACGAATGGCACTATGAACGTAAGGACAAGAAAAAAAGAGACTGGATAAGGATAGCTCGATACGCCATTTACGGGGGCTTTGCTATTGTCGCAATCGTCGTATTACTGGTATTTATTCCAAGGGCGGGATTGACTGTAGAGATAAATGAAACAGGAGAAGCCTTGAGTACCATAAGCATAAAAATAAACAACAATAACCCTCAAGAAATTCATGATGTAACTATTACATTTGATAACAGTACGGGCAAAAAACAAGTTTACAGTTCTATGGGACCATTCAGTTCAATTTTCGTTACTCCTGAAAAGGATGATCTAGATTTTCAAAAGATAATTGTCACTGCCGACAATGGAAGGTTACAGACCATAAAATATAGGTGAGATAACATGATATTTTTCAATTTAGACAAACGCCAAAAGGAGAGTTACCGTTTAGTACTTGCTTCCCTTATTGCTTGACCATACTCGAGATAGGCTTTCTTTCTCATGTATGGTATTAATCTATAATGAATTGAATAGATACTTTTTTGTCTTGTGAGAATACCTTTAACTAACAGCGATACAAAACCACCAGCAACTTTTGATGATTGTATCTTTCTATTATCACAAAATTTATCCCTTTTAGAATGATATTCCTTTAATGTAAAATAGGAACGATTTACATCCAAGACCAGTGGCCATATAATATTCTCCCACACCATTCTCCTATTTTGCGTTGATGAAGCATGCTTGCCTTTATCACTCGGTTCTCTTTTTGGGCTACTAGCATCTTGAATTTTAAGCATGTTGCACGGTTCAAGTGACAATTGTTTGTTAGGCACATTTAAACTTGGGTCCTGCGATAATCATTCATAGTATTGGAAGAATTACACGTAAAACAGGCTTTGGATAATTTGTCCAACAAATGGCAAGTTGAACAATCAATATATGATCTTCATCTAGGAAAGCGTGATGATGTCTCCGATTCACAATTAATAGTAAATGGTGTAGTTTTTCACATTCCATACCTCACGAGAGATAAGACTTTTGTTCTATGGCGATGCCTTTGGCCCGATTGTCATAATTGCTGCGAGAAACAGGGAAGATTGCCCCTGACCAAAGATGACATTTCATCGATTTCAAAAAAAATGGGATATGATTCAAAATCTGAATTTATCGAAAAGGAGACTAAGGTCTCAAGTTGGAATGAAACATCAACAATGAATAATGTCATTACAACCATCAGTATGATTTCGCTAAAAAGAAAAATAAATGAAAGCGAAGATCAAGATGGAAAACCTTTGCCTTGTAGATTCTTAGATGATTGTGGAAGTTGCGAAATACACCCAGACAAACCAGGAGTCTGTTGGCTCTATCCATTTTCTTCATGGATGGAATCCAGTAATGGTAAGCCTGTAGTACATGCATCTTTTCAATTAACGGGTGATTGTCCCGGATTCTATACAGATAAAACATCAGAACCTATGATGGAAATCCTTGAGGAATATTCGAAACGAATATTCTCGTACAACATGTCGATTCAGGGAACAATAAGAGAGAAATACGGTTTCATAAACATCGTCCAATAGACTCGTAATATGTTGCGTTTAACTAAACTAATTTTGTTCGTTCCAGACAACATTTGTATTACAATGCATACACGGTGGAAAAGGATCACCTTTTGATAAAGGAACCCTACGTTCGTTTGACTTTGGTGAACAATGAGCTTTTCTGAGACGTTTCAGAAATCTAAAGTCGTGCCTAAGCAATTTGAAAGATCCGCTGTATGGTGCTAATTCTCCTGTATGATATTCGGTCAAATATTGGTATAATATTGTGCCCTAAAGGATATATCAGTATCAGATTACTAGAGATAATTCCTATTCTCCTTGAATTAATAAACGAGTTATCGTTCAGGCACACCTTAAGGCCAATTGTGAATAAAAAGGTCGTGGGAAATGTATCTAGAAACATTTTTATTTAAAAAATAGGGTCTTGACAATAGTTCTATGGTTATTAATAAGGAGCTCCTGCAACTCAGAAAAAAAATAGCAGACAAAAGACCAGAGTTTGTTAGGCAAGAGAGCTGGAGATATGATAGACTTCCACCCAATTGGAGAAGACCTAAAGGAAAAGATAACAAGATGAGACAGCAGGTATCTGGTGTTCCGCCTTTGGCTAAAGTAGGATACAAGGGACCTAGGAAATCAAGAGGCTTGCATCCGTCCGGTTATAACGATATTTTAGTTTTTAATATAAAGGATTTAACAAAAATTGATCCTAAAGTTGACGCAGTTAGAATAGCACATACTGTCGGAAACAAAAAACGAATAGAAATTGTCACGGAAGCAACAAAACTGAAAATGAAGATTTTGAATCCAGGAAAGATTGAAGCTATGAAGAAACTACCTAAAAAGGTCGAAAAACCAAAGAAAGAATCAAAAGCAACAGGCGCAAAGGGCAAGAATACAGGAAAAAAGGGACTAAATCATAATGGTCGTAAATTTAAGTAAAAAGAGAGAATTAATAGCAAGAGTATTAGGTGTCGGCTCAAACAGGGTGAGATTTGAACCCGATAAGCTTGATGATATAGCTGACGCAATTACAAGAGAGGATATGCGTTCCTTAATCAAGAACGGTACTATCTGGACAGTTAAAGTAAAAGGTATTTCTAGATCTAGAGCAGAAAAGAAACTAAAGACACGTAGGAAGCACGGAACTTCTGCCGGTTCAAAGAAAGGTAAGAAAACCGCCAGGATGGGAAAGAAGGAAGTTTATGTCAAAAGAACCAAGGCCATGAGACGCCATTTAAAAATACTAAAGGCCAGGAATGAAATTAATAGAGAAACTTTTTGGGCATTGTATAAAAAAATAAAGGGTGGCAATGTCAGATCTCTTTCACACTTGAGAGAACTCGCCAAGCAAACAAAAATACACAAGTAGAAATCGAATCTAGATCTTATATTTCTCAAAATCTTTTATTCTATCATCATCGATAGGAATCCCTTCTTTCAGTAACAATGATATTTTTTGGTTCTTTCCATACATGTATCCTCCAACATGTCCGTCGGAGCAGACAACTCTGTGGCAAGGCACTATAATTGGCCGCGGATTCTGATTTAGGACTTTTCCTATTCCACGAGCCGCACGAGAATTGCCAAGCAATGTGGCCAGTTGGCCATAAGTTATCACCTTGCCCGGAGGAATATCAGAAATAAGATCATAGACAGCTTGTCTATTAATATGACCTGTACCTGTTTTGTTGTGAATATTCCGATTAGATGACATAGACCACATATGATAGGTTACACAATCTTAAAAAACTATTGTATGTTTATCAAAACTAAATTTTTACTACTTCAATTCCGACTTCATCCACTGCGGTTAGAATTCTAGATTTCTCCTTCCCTAGTCCCTTTGCATCCACTATAGCACAAGTTACTTTTTCAACATTCCTATGTATCATTTGAACTATCATGGAGTTATCCAAATATGGTAAATCATGTTTTGCGGCTATCGAACCCAAACCATATTCTGATTCCAACAATATCTTGTTGAATTTTGTTGGATAATGATTTCCTCCCAGTCCCACCGCTACCTTTTCACATAATCCATGTTTTCTTGTAAGCACAGTAAACAAAGAATTGCATACTGTATTTGCTGCTTTATTGTCTGTCCATTGTTCTTTTGTTGATCCTATTTCAACAAACAGTATTGGTTTTCCTAATGATGTGGGACCATGATGTGTGGATTCAATAATGATGTCATACTTGGGTACGTTATCCTTTTTCTTATTCAATTCAATTAGATATTGTTTCTGGATCCAAGGATAACATATTCCTAATTCCCTTTCCTTCCCACCAAACTTATTATTGCCAAAATTCCCTGTCGAATGACAAGTCAGCGCAGGAATATTAGCTTGAGATCTATGTTGAGATAGAAAGATATAACATGATGTATTGGGATATTTTTCGTCAAGATTATCAAGATGTAGCAAATTATCTTCGGAAATATGCAAGACAATACCAGGATAATCAGATGAGGTAAATGTTGTATTTTTCTCCGGAATCTCAGAAAAGCCATATTTTTCAGTCAAACAGTTTGAGATTGTACTGCTGGCGAGATCCTGCTTAGAACACACAAGTGTATAATCACTTGACATCTCTTATCAACTGGAATTGCTTATTCAATATATATCGCTGGTTTGTATGGTCTTGCAAATTTTGACTTTTGTTTTGGATCATATTTGTCGTTGTCGTCCTCAGAGTAGATATACAATTCAAGTTGATTATTTCCCACTTCACTAACTAACAATGATTTTCCGTCCTCTAGCGGTATTTTCTCATCAAAGGAATCTATTTTCATTCTTCTTTCTCTAACATCCACTGATTCAGATAAAATATCATCTATAATTTTCTTTACCAGATCAGGAGTTCGTTTAACAAGATCCTTGACTTCGTTATCGTTAACAAATTCCTTCATGATTTGTCCAAAATTGGGAGTTGCTTGTCTTTGTATTCTATCTAATATTTTTCTATATAACGTGCATTTGATACTCGAAGCGGTATATATCGAAATTTTCTTCGGAACCATTTTCGTAACCTTTGTTATTTTCTGTATGTCAAAAATGATACTTTGGATGAGTCTTTCATTATCCTCGGATTTCAATGTAATTTTAGATTGATTACTCTCTGGCCATTGAGCTAAGCTGACATACGAATCATTCCCCATAATTTCCCAAACTTCTTCACAGAAATATGGAGCAAATGGTGACAATAACTTTATCCGTGTTTCAATGAATTCTTTCAAATAACTATTGAAAATTGATTTATTTTTTGCCAGCTTTCTTTTTTCATACCATTCCAAATCATTGTCCATCAAGTACAAGATATTATGCAAAGCTTCTCTGATTCTAAATTTTTCAATAGCAGAAGTAGTGTCCATAATAACTTTTTGCAATCTGCTTGATATCCAAACATCTTCCAGATCCACATCCAAACTACTCTGAACTCTGAAATTGTCTAAAAGTGCATTTATGTTTCTGTAGATTTCAAATAATTTGGCTCTAATTCCTTTTACTAAATCAAAAGAAAAGTCAGAATCCTGTAATATCTCTGCCGACGCCAGCATAGTAAGACGAATTGAATCTGCACCATATTCCTCTATCGCATGACGCAATGGTATGATATTTCCAAGGGATTTGGACATCTTTTTACCATCCATTAGTACCGAGCCATTTACAACAATTTGTTTGGGCCATTTATCCTTGGGGAATATTGCAGCATGATTGAATATGAAGAATGCAAGGTGATTAGGGACCAAGTCTCTTCCCGAATGCCTGGAATCTACTGGATAAAAATACACAAATTCATTCTTAATTTTTTCAAGTAACTGAATGGATATTTTTGATTCCTTAGCTACGATATCTGGATCATTCTTTCCTAATAAAACATAATCAAAGAAATTATCATTCAAATTATCTGCCAATACCTTATCCTCATTATTTTGCAAGTCCTGATTATTGCTAATATGTCTTGACAATAAATAATAGGCCATATAGATAACAGAATCTGCTAAACTTTCTATTATCCACTCATTGTCCCATGGAAGTTTTGTTCCCATCCCACTTTTTCTTGCACATGCCCTCTCCTTCAGCCAATCAATAACATTGGTGAATTCTTGTCTTATTTCCTCAGGTAGAATTTCCATTTTATCAATTAGTTCATACGCCAATTTTTTCCAATTTTCATCTCCATAATTGATAAACCACTGGTTTGTTAGTAGCTTAACAACACAGGTAGTTCCGCATCTACATTTTACTGCATTTTTCAGTTCATACATGGTAGTTCCAATCCCTTGACTGATTATTTTTGCCTTAATAGTCTCTCGAGCCTCTATTACACTCAAATTTCCTATTTCATCTATGTCGGGTAAAACTTTACCATTATGAAATTCGTCCGAGTAAAGCTTGTTAGTAACCTCCTCTAATTTAGGATCATTTTGATCTCTAATGGAATAACTAGTAACAATAGTTTCTGCAGCCGATGATTCATTTGAGGGATACGCATCAGTTTGGATTATTTTGATAGGAACGACATTACCTGTGATGTTATATTTTCTTAAAGTATTGTCATCCTTCCTTAAATCAACCAGAGCCTGATAATCATAGGGTGCGTGGGCTGGAACAGACATGACAATTCCAGTCCCATTATTGGGATCAACAAATGAGGCTGGGAATATGGGAACTTGTTGTTTCCTTTTTTCATCAAATACAGACTTGCCTATTAAATCAGAACCGTAAATCTCTGAAATCAATGTAACACTAGCATTTAGAAATTCCATCTTTCTTGCAGCTTCTTTTGTAATTATCCATTTCTCATTGTTCACCTGAGCAATAACATATTTTATATCAGGATTTATCCATAAATTTGTCACACCAAAAATAGTTTCTGGTCTTAATGTTGCAGTTGGAACAACGTACTGGTCTTCAAATTTAAATTTTACAAGAACATATTCAATAAGATCGGGCTCAATATCACCGACAGTATCATGTTGACTCACCGGATTTTGATCTTGAGGGCACCATCCTACAGGATGAGAGCCTTGCACTATCAAGCCATTCTTCTTAAGGTTTCTAAATTGCCATGATATAAATTTCGAGTAGCCCTTGTCTATAGTCGTAAACTCTCGTCTCCAATCTATGGAATAGCCCATTTCGTTCATTCCTTGTTTAATTTCTTGATGAAAATAGCTGGCTATTTTTTTAGGTTCTTTGAAATTCGATATGATATCATCGGGAATCTTGTATATCTGTTGGAACGTCTGTATCAGCTCTAAATCATTAGATTTGATTCTCTGTGACATCGACACAATAGGTGTTCCTGTATAGTGGAAACCCATTGGAAACAATACATTATAATTGTTCATACGCTTATACCTTGCGTGGACATCGGCAAGAGTATATGTTCGTCCATGTCCTACGTGCTGTGGAGAATTTGGGTAAGGATATGCTACAGTTAGGAAATACTTTCTTTTATGCGATTGTGGATCGGTTTCAAAAAGTTTATCATCGGTCCATCTCTTCCTCCATTTTTCCTCAATTCTATCCCAATCAAGTTCGGCATTGGGTGCTTTTTCAATTGAATCAACCATTTTTTTCACTAGAGTCTATATTTGTAATCAGATTCTCAAGATTCTTCAAACATTCATTAATCTTGCTCTTATCCTTACCTCCACCCTGGGCAAATTTATCTGTACCTCCACCTCCAGTACCCCCAAGTTTCATTGAAATTTCCTTTGCAATTCTAGATGCTTTAATGATTTTTCTTGATTCATCTCCAACGAACACAATGACTTTTATGCGTTCATGGTCCTGAACAAGGGCAACATATACTAAGAAAGGATCGATATTGATACTTTTTTCTCCCAATGCAATATAGTAATCGTCCCCCATTACATCATCGAAAGTGCCATAAACCTTTAATCCTGATTTGGATTTAGTCGCCTGGTGGGTAACGATTGTGGCCATATTGTCTGAAAATCTGTTAATAAGTACTCTGAATTTTCTTTTCATCTGGTCATTTTCTAGTGTTACTTTATCAAATGATTCAATCAGCTTCTCTCTACTTGATCCCAGAGATTGAGCAATATGTAGCAATTGGGAGTCCTGAGACTGCACATATTGCAAAGCCTTGTTACCAGAAACAAACTCAAGTCTTACTACACCATCTTGAATTCTCTCAGTTTTTAGAATTTTTATAAGACCAATTTCACCTGTCTTATTAACGTGAGTTCCACCACATGCTTCGACATCCCAGCCATCTATGTTCACTATCCTTACATGGTTTGAGGGGACTGCGCCTCCTTGGTAAATCCTGAATGTATATTTCTCTTCAGCGTTTGACCTTTCAAATACATTGATGTTAATTGGTAAATTTCTTTGAACAACTTCATTGGCGGTATTTTCTATTTGCTTGATTTCTTGTTTGGTAAGAGCTGAATGATGAGTAATGTCCAACCTTGCATAATTTTCATCCTTGAAGGCAGAATTCTGCCATATCCAAGAACCAAGATTGTTTCTTGCAGCTGAATTCAATATGTGTGTTGCACTATGATTTTTAGTTATAGCTAGTCTTCTTACATTATCAACAATTCCGTGAACTATTTTATTGTCTTGAAGATCCTTGGATGGAGCTTGTATCTTGTGCAAAACTAGATTGTTTTGTTTTATGACATCTGTTACTTTGATCCCTTCAATAGTACCGAAATCAGGCTCCTGTCCACCTCCTCTGGGGTAAAATGCAGTATTATCCAAAATCAAGTACTTGCCTTTAAGTATCTTGAGAATTTTTGCGTCAAATTCTCTGATAGACTCATCTTCGTAATACAATAACTTCGTAGGTTTTATGTCACTGCCAATTTCGATAACGGGTACCGGGATGGATTCATGTGTAGTATGAAGCTCTGCTAACTTTACGTAAAAATCCGGAGGTATTTTTTCTATAACGCCAGTTTCAAGTAGGAGATCAGGTGTAATGCCATCTGACTCATACATCCTTATCAGGTCTTCAACACTTGGTTTTTTCTTGGATTCACGCATGGAACTGGCAATAGAATACATTCTTTCCTTTGATGAAGAATACCTTTCAGACTCTATCTGCATTATTTTCCTAACATCATTTTTGTACTCTTTTAATTCAGGATACATTGGTTTTAGATACTCAATATGTAGGTCCATTATATCTTGCAAGTCGAGTTTCCAACCTAAACGGGCAAGGAGTGCAAGAGTTCTTCTTAAAATTATCCTAAGATTGTAGCCTCCTCCTACATTAGATGGCAATGAGCCATCAGAAATTGCAAACAACAATGTCCGGGTGTGATCAGCAATAATTGATAGTGTTTCAACCGGTAAGACAATTTTTTCCAAATCTTCATACGATAGACCAAGTTCTTTAGCAATATTGATCTTTAGTAGTCTTGGATCATTTTCATAATTTGAGTATTTCTCAGAAAGTTTCTTAAAGTATCGGGATAGAAATTCTGATTTTGAATCAATTTCGATACCAATTATGTCTATTAGTTTCTTGAATATGGATCCGAAAGTAGCATCGTAACTTGTGGGACTCCCTAAAGTAATCCATGATAAGCGCTCAAGTCCCGCTCCCATGTCTATTATCTTGTTATCAAGTGTGCGATAGTTATTTTCATCCCCCTCAAATTCAGTAAAAACTGCATTCCCAAGTTCTAGTCCTCGAACATAGTACTCCAATGAATAACCAAAAGCCCCTGCTCCCATCCAAACATCCTCAACAAATGTAATTTCTTCAGATTTTATACCAAGAACATCTGTAAGCAGAGAGTGATCCAGCTCAATACACTTGTCCTTCCAATATCCACCGGGAGCGTCCGCGTTACATGTTTGACCTACCATGCAAAAGCTAGTATAATGTCTGCCGGTGATTCCAACGTTTTCAATATCATTAAATCTGAGACACATTTGAGGAACTACAAGAGGATTTCTGGGAATTTCAAACACGATTTTTCCATTCATTACTCTCTGAAAGTCCACAATGGATGCAATTGTATAGTACAGGTCCTCCCTCCAACGACACACCACAGGATACCTTTGAATTATTTCATGATCATTTTTTCTAAAGAAACTACTCAGTTCCTTCCAGGTATTCACAAAATCTAGTCTTTTTGATGTTGGTGGATCTCCGATAAAGCTATAGTTATCATGTTCAGGGCAAGATTCCCTATCATTAATGGCCCAAAAGAATTTTCCGCATAACTTGCAACTTTGCCTCTTGAATCCTTTTTCATCAAACAATGAGACTTTGTAATACTTATCCGGATTAGAAGAAAAAAGTGATAATAATGA
>JACMIO010000143.1 GCA_014381105.1 bacterium
CAGGCTGACTTCAGGACTTGAATCCCTCGTATTAGGAGAAGATCAAATTTTGGGTCAAGTTAAAAGGGCCTTTGAATATTCCCGCCAGAATTGCTACGTTGATTCATTCATTCCGATAATTTTTGAACATGCAATAAAGGTTGGGAGTAGAATTAGAACTAACACTGGTTTGAATAAAGGGAGCGTATCGATAGGTTCGATGGCAGTTAATTTGGCTGAGGAATATTTTGATGATTTTCAAAATAAAAAAGTACTATTGATTGGAACAGGTGAGGGAGCGACATTAGTTGCCAAATCGCTCAAGAAGAGACAGGTCAACTTTGAAGTTGCAAGCAGAACTTATGAGAGAGCAAAGTCATTTTCTAGTACTGTTGGTGGAACTCCAATAGAATTTGAAGATGCACTTCATAATTTTGATAAGACTGATATCATCTTTGTTTCTACGACAGCTCCATACTATCTTATTACTTATGATCGAATTTTCAATTGTAAAAATAAAATTGATGGAATGATGATATTTGATCTTTCCAATCCAAGGACTGTTGATGACAAAATTGCAACAATATCTGGAATAAAATTAGTTAATATAGATCAAATTGCAGAAATAGTAGATAGAAACCTGAAACGTAGACATGAAGAAATTAGGTTGGCTGAAAAGATGATCCAAGGTGGAATGGAATCCATGGATTTATTATTTAGAAAGATCAAGGCTGAACCTTTTGTAGTATCAATATTCAAGATAGTAGATGAAGTGAGAAATAGGGAATTATTCAAGGCAGCAAGGATGCTAGGAATTAAGAAAGGAATGAAGGAAATTGAAATTATGGAGCAGCTATCATTTGCAATAGTAGAAGGAATATTATCTACACCTATGAATAATTTCAGAAAGGAAATTGGTAATGCAGAAAAAAATGAGGATGTATTGAACATAGTATCAAGGATTTTTAATTATGAACCAAAATGAAGACAATGAGTTCAATGGGTTTCCACAAGTTCGACTAAGAAGATTAAGGCGTACACCTGCTATAAGAGATCTTTTGCAAGAAACAAGATTATCAGTAAAAGATCTTGTGTGTCCTGTTTTTGTTCAAGAAGGGATCAATGAACCAAAAGAAATTGAGTTGATGCCTGGAATCTTCAGAATACCTCAAAAAAGTATAGTCAAAAATGTCCAAGAGTTGTATGATTTGGGCGTAAAGACCTTTTTGATTTTTGGAATTCCAAAACTAAAAAACGATAGAGCTACCAGTGCATATCGAAAAGACGGAATAGTTCAAGAATCCGTGAAGACAATTAAGAATAATTTCGGCGAAAAAATTGTAATAATTACTGATGTATGTCTATGTCAATATACTTCACACGGACACTGCGGTATCATAAAAAATAATGTTGCAGACAATGATGAAAGTTTGAAAGTCTTGGATCGCGTCGCGTTAAGTCATGCCGAAGCTGGAACTGATTTCGTAGCACCTTCAGCTATGATGGACGGACAGGTAAAAAGTATCAGGAAGGCACTAGACCATAATAGCTTTAAAAATGTGGGTATTATTGGATATTCTGCTAAATTGTCCTCCAATCTATATACTCCATTTAGAGATGCATCTCACTCCACTCCAGAATTTGGTGATAGAAAATCATACCAAATGCCATTTCAAAATACTAACGAAGCGCTTCATGAAATAATGATGGATGTTAAAGAAGGTGCAGACATTATAATGATAAAACCTGCCTTGCCATATCTTGACTTAATTTACAAGACTAGACAGAGTACCTTATTACCAGTATGTGCGTACAGCGTCTCAGGTGAATATTCTATCGTAAAAGCGGCAGCTCTTGAAGGATGGGTAAACGAAGAAGAAGTAATTATGGAATTTACAACCTCGATTAAAAGAGCGGGGGCAGACATCATCATATCTTACCATACAAAGAAGATTGCAGAGATATTGAACAACGATTAAAGATACAATTATAACAGTTTTAAAATTATGATATTCATGTTTGTCGGCTTCTCTATTTAATAGAGCAAAAGAAATAATCCCTGGTGGTGTTAACAGTCCGGTTCGTTTCTATGAACCATATCCTTTCTTTGCCTCATACGGCAGAGGTTCAAAGATTATTACAGAAGATCATGACACCCTAATTGACTATTGCCTAGGGTACGGTGCTGTTATTTTAGGACATGCGTATTTTGAAGTTTTAAACGCTGTGAAGAAACAGCTGGAAAAGGGCAATATTTTCTGTGTTCCTACAGAAAATGAGGTTAGACTTGCTGAACTGATAATTGAAATGATTCCCAATATGGAAATGGTAAGACTGATGAACACGGGATCAGAAACAACTATGCATTCTATCAGGCTGGCAAGGGCTTTTACAAAGAAAAAAAAGGTGGTCAAGTTTGACGGATGTTACCACGGTGCTTATGATTATGTTATGGTAAATCCGGGTTCTAGTGCCTCAAATAATTCATTTAATGGCAATTTGGAAGAGTCGATGAATCAAACATTACTATTACCATACAACGACTTAGGTGCCCTCGAAAATCTGGTCAAGACTAACAATGATATTGCTTGTGTGATAATTGAACCGGTTTTGGCAAACATGGGCTTAATTATTCCAGAGGAGGATTATCTTAGTAAATTAAGAAGAATTTGTGAAAGGGAAGACATAGTTTTAATTTTTGATGAAGTTGTAACGGGTTTTAGACTTTCACCGGGGGGTGCCTCCGAATATTTTGGAGTGATACCAGATATTATAACACTTGCAAAATCTATTGGTAATGGGTTTCCACTTTCTGCCATAGCTGGGAAAAAGAAGATAATGGAATTGTTATCTCCGCAAGGAACTGTATTTCAAGGAAGTACTTATGCAGGAAACCCAATTTCTACAAGTGCAGGGATTGCGACATTAGAAAAATTAAGTAGCGTGAAAAATGAGTTGTACCCAAAGCTTTCGCGTTTCACCGATACTTTATCTAATGGAGTTAGAGATCATCTAAAAGATCTAAAATTTAATGCGAGTGTAAATAATATCTCCTCTATGTTCCAACTCTACTTTACGGATGAAAAAATAAAAGACGCTTCTAGTGTTAGAAAATCAAATAACATTATTTATAAGAAACTATTTGACGAACTCTTAAAATCTGGGATATTCATACCACCATCGCAATTTGAAACTTGTTTCATATCCTATTCACATGATGATGACGACATAGATAGAACCATTGAATCATTTGCAAAGGCATTAAAAAAAGTGAAAGATTTTGAATAATTATAGAGTCGCAACACGTGGAAGCAAATTGGCTTTGATACAGACCGAAATAGTAACTGACAATTTGCACAAACATTATCCTAATGTAAAATGGGATGTTGTAAAAATTAAATCTAGTGGAGATATTAATAAAAACAAGTTACTTTTTTCTGTCGACGAAAAAGGTGTATTTGAAAAGGAAGTTGATAGAGCTGTTCTCGAGGAGGAGGCAGATTTTGCGGTGCATAGTATCAAGGACATTCCCACTGATATTGGCGATGAATTAGTCGTAGCGTCAATACTAAAACGAGAAAAGCCAAACGATGTCTTAATTGGAAAATCAAAATCAAGAATAGAATCATTAGATCCAAACTCCCATGTAGGCACAAGCAGTTTAAGAAGAGCTGTTCAAATAAAAAGGAAGAATCCGAATGTAAAAGTGATTCCAATAAGAGGTAATGTCGAAAGTCGGGTAAGAAAATGTATTGAAGGTCCTTTTGACGCCCTTGTTTTGGCAGAAGCTGGCCTGAAAAGACTTCACTTGACAAGTTTTATAGTTCAGCGGTTTAACTATCGAGATTTCGTTCCAGCTCCAGGTCAAGGAGCAATTGGAATCGTATGTCGAAAAGATAACAAAAACCTAGTTGCTAAATTACAAAAAATTGAAGATAAACCATCAAGATATGCTATCGATGCAGAGCGATCTCTGATCCACTACTTGAATGCTGGTTGCAGATTTCCAGTAGGTGCCATAGCGTTACCTAATTTGAAAACTAATAGAATCGTGATGTATTCAACAGTTTTTTCTGCTGATGGTACTCAATCAATAAACATAAAAAAATCAGATGTCATATCAAATGCATCTAAGGTTGGAAGGGATGTAGCAATTGACCTATTATCAAAAGGAGCAGCAGATTTTGCTCATGAATGGAGAGAGGCATTAGAAAAGTGGAACAGCCAAAAGTAAAACCAAAAGGCAAAGTGTATATCTGTGGAGCAGGTCCGGGTGACCGAAACTTGCTAACAATAAAAGCTTGCAAACTATTGTCAGAATGTGATGTTATCCTTTACGATAGGTTAGTAAACAAAGGGATTCTTAATATGGCTGCCTCTCAATC
The DNA here is from genome assembly GCA_014381105.1 of bacterium. Lineage (GTDB taxonomy): Archaea > Thermoproteota > Nitrososphaeria > Nitrososphaerales > Nitrososphaeraceae > TA-21. The sequence goes on from JACMIO010000143.1 coordinate 4,365, forward strand.
AGAAAAAGTTTATGTTGGCAGGGAGTCAGGTGATCCTACTACTAATCAAATGATTACAAATGAGTTAATGCTAAAGTACGCAAATGATGGAAAAAAAATACTGAGATTGAAAGGCGGTGATCCATTTATTTTTGGTCGTGGTGGCGAGGAAGCTGAATTTCTCGCATCCAAAAATATAAAATACGAAATAGTTCCTGGAATATCTTCTTTAAATGGCGCAGCAGTATATTCGGGTATTCCATTAACACATAGAGATTATTCATCATCTGTCGTGATATTAACAGGCCATGAATCAATTGAGAAAAAAAAGTCATCCATAAAATGGAATTCCATTACAAAGGCAGCTGATACCATTGTGATTTTCATGGGTCTGGAACAATTAAATGATATTACCAGAAAACTCATTGGAGCTGGATTAACCAGAAATGCAAAGATTGCGGTCATTGAAAATGCCACGTCAAATAAACAGAAAGTAGTGATTGGCAATTTAGACAATATTGAAAAAAAGGTAAAGCAGAAAAAAGTTCATTCTCCTGCGATAATAATTGTTGGAAAAGTTGTAGGAATTCAAAACAAAATAAACTGGTTTGTTCCAACTAATTAGACTAACCTATATTATCAATATCCTAAAACAGTAATCCTAATGCTTTTATGACAAGCAAATTTTATTATCTTATTGGGTAAGATTTTAATCAACAAAACAATTGCAATAACACGTAGTGAATCAAATAATACCGAATTCATACGATTGGTAAAACAAGAAGGCGGCATACCAATCTCCTTACCAACAATGAAATTAATTCCTATTGATTCGCAACAATTTCTTGAAAAATTCTCTCAATTTTGTTCCAAACAATACCACTATTACTTATTCATGAGTCCTAATTCTGTAAATCTATTCTTCAAATTGGTGAGAGAAAATAATCTAACTCCATTATTGGAGCAACAACTATCCAAATGTGATGTTATTGCAATAGGACCGTCAACAAGAAAAAGACTTGAATCGAATAATGTTTTGGTAAAGTGGCAGCCAAGTGACTATTCCACTTTTGGTATTCTGAGTTTATTAAAAAAATTATCGGTCAAGCCCGGGACTCGGATAATGATACCAAGGAGCGGGGCGTCAAACTCTTTTCTAAAGGATAAATTAGATTCAATGTCAATAATTCTGGATGAATTTTACATCTATTATCCTCAAGTAGAAACGTCAAATCAGACATGGATTGATTTCTCAAAGCAAATCAAAATGAATAAGGTACAAGCCATAATTTTTACTAGCCCTTCGGCGGTTCGCTATTTCTTTTCAATAATGCAAGTAGTTCTCCCCGGCTTTAAGCGGCATGTCAATGAGATAGAAGCTTTGATAAGCATTGGTCCTAATACGACAAGAGAACTTAAGTCGAAGGATATTTTCCCGGTTGAATCTGATGAACATACAATTAGAGGTACTGTACAATTGGTAAACAGGATTTTTTCCAAAAAATAAGAATGCATGTTTTCTCACTCTGATGTTGTATGGGAATAACAAGGTTTTTCAAACGAAGGTACTAGATACTATACGATATTAACAATATGTCCGATAAGGGTAGCGAAGGTGCAACTGACATTGACACACTGAAGGACATCGGTCCTGCAACTAAAACCTCTTTGAAGGAAGCTGGTTTTAGGTCAATTAAGGATCTAGTTATTCGTGGTCCGATGGATATTGCAGAAGCTACCGGAATTGCAATAGAAAAATGCATAATGCTGTGCAATAAGGCAAGAGAAACGTTAGAAGATATTGGCGTTTTTGACAAGCCCTTTATTACTGCAAATCAAATTTACGAAAAGAGAAAATCGGAATATCGTATTGCTACAGGCTCAAAAAATCTGGATGATCTTCTGGGGGGAGGAATAGAAACAAGGGCAATTACCGAATTATATGGTGAATTTGGTACAGGTAAGACCCAAATTTGTCACACCCTTTGCGTCACTGTTCAACAAAATGACGCAGAGGGCAATTTATCTAGGGCTTTGTACATTGACACAGAAAATACATTTAGACCAGAAAGAATTGCCTCCATTGCTTCTGCAAGGAACATTGATCCTAATACAACTCTTGAAAATGTCATTGTCGCAAAAGCATACAATAGCTCTCATCAAGAAGTAATTATTCAGGAATCTCCGAATGTTATCAATTTACACAATATAAAACTCATGATAGTTGATTCCATTGTATCTCACTACAGGGCAGAATTTCTTGGCAGATCTTTCTTATCAGAAAGGCAGCAACGGATTAACAGATTATTACACATACTTCTAAGGATTGCTGAAACATGCAAGATTGCAGTAGTATTGACGAATCAAATTCAGTCATCACCCGATGCGATATTTGGTGATCCTAACAAGGCCACAGGGGGAAACGTCATGGCCCATTCTAGCACGTATCGACTATACCTGAAGAAATCTGGCAAGAATCGAATTGCTAGAATGGTCGACAGTCCTTATCATTCAGAAAGAGAGATACTGTTTACACTAAAC
>JACMIO010000144.1 GCA_014381105.1 bacterium
CTTTTAGTTACGCCTATACTTTTAGTTACGCATCTACTTTCTCTAGCTTAAACTTTTTACCTCAGAATATCTGGTGCAAGTAATGAGCGTCAGAAGACTGAATTATTTGGTATTTAGCAAACTCTGGATGCTTTTCTCTGAAGCTTTCAAATGTGCAGGCAGTGGATATCTCTAGCTTCTTAAACCCATATTCCTCTGGGACTGTCCCTAAGTTGGATATAATACTATATGAATCTCTATCAATATGAGCCGGAACCACTTCCCCACCAAGTAATTCAACCATTTCAATTATTTCTTGAATTGAATAACTAACCGCAGAGAGTAGCAAATTCTCCACTTTTTCAACAACTTCGTCATGTATGTTCATAACTAGCTGTTCACCAAAAATATATGGCTTGTTTTTAATACAAGGCAAGCCTTTAAAAATCTCAGTGCCAAATGCTTCTGCACTTTTCCAGTCCTGAAAATAACATAGCAAATGAACTTCTTCGGATGAAGTTATTTCAAGACCTGAAATAACTTTTAGTCCGACTTTCTCTCCACATTCAAAAACAGCCCTACAATTGAGAGCTGAGTTGTGGTCAGTAATCCCGATCATATCAAGGCCGTTTAACTTGGCCATATTCACGATGTTGTTTGGAGTCATGTCTTCATCAGCACACGGTGATAAGGCTGTATGAATGTGAAGATCTGATCTCATATTTAAGCCTCCAGCCTTGAAGCAAGTTTACCGCATAATGTAAAAGCAGATAAAGGAGAACCGAGTATCGGAATACCTTCATCTGAAGCTTTTTTAAGCACTTGTGCTTCTGGAATGATCCCTTGAGGGAGAATAATACATGCAGCGTCCACTAACGATGCCACAGCAATTGTATTTAGATTTGTGAGAATAGTAATCCATACATCTCCCAATTGACAATTCGCCATCACATGGCTCAACAAATCACCAATGTGCCCACCTGTAACCAATCTATCTTCTCCTACGCCTGGATTGTATGAATGCAAATCAAAATCAACTATTAATTCTCCTACAGTCATTTCTTCTCATCCCTTTTCTTTTTGTTCCTATTGTCATTAAAAACTCGCGGAGACATCAATTCAAGATCAAACATTTGCTGAGCCAATTCGTGTACTTTTTCACGAAGTTTAAAAATACAATCATTTTCAGTTGCTGACCCACGGACAATGTCTTCAGACAAAGCCATACAATTGGGAGAACCACAGGAGCCGCAATCTAGTTTAGGCAACAAATCATATATTTGATTCATTTCATCGAGCATATGTAGAGCTATCTGCTTATCGTTATTAAGCATTCGAACGGGCATAGGTTTGAGAGTCTTTTTCCATGCCATATTTTCCACATTTACATCTGAAAGATCAGTAATTTGTCCGGTTTCTCTAGCAGAGTCAATTATTTTTTTCAAGCGTGTTTTGGCAACATATACATTTTCAATAGCTAAAGGGCCACCTAAACATCCGCCAGTACATGATAGAGCTTCCACAAATTCAACATCCTGTAATCTATCATTTTCTATTTCTTCAAGTATTGTAATTACATTTGGAATACCGTCAACAGCAATGAACTCATCTGTTCCAAGAGCCAGACTTTCGCCGCCTGAATTAGCCCATCGAATTCCTTCATAACTAGATTTAGCAAGATCGACGCCTGATTCCTTATAGCTAGATATAGCATTGTATAGTGGCTTATAAATAGTTTTCATTGAAATTACGGCACTTACGTGAGAAACGGCCGCTTCGTAAGGGGCTTTTACACAGGTTACTTTTGCGGTGCAGGGACTAATAAAAAATACACCGATTTCTTCTGGGTTTAAGCCCGTTTTCTTTATCGCAAATTCTCTTGCCATCTTAGCTGAAATTTCCATCGGAGATTTTATTTTAACCACATGCTCAATTAAACTTGGGTATTTCTGCTGTATCAATTTAACGACAGAAGGACAAGCAGAAGATATTAAAGGTCTTGGAAGAGACTTATTTTTTAGTAGTTGACGAGTTGCTTCAGTAACAGCTTCAGCTCCATATGCAACTTCAAAAACATCTTGAAATCCTATTTTCATAAATGCAGCTAAAATACTGGTGCGATTAAATGTATTCTTAAATTGTCCATATAAAGAAGGTGCAGGAAGCGCAACATTAAATTTATAATCGGTTAACAAATCAAGAGAATCGGTTATGGCTTTTTTGGCATGATAAGGACACACCTTGATGCATTGACCACAATCAATACAGCGTTCATTAATAATCGTAGCCTTACCATTTCTTACTCTGATCGCCTCGGTAGGGCAACTCTTTATGCAATTTGTACATCCCTTGCACTCATCTTTATCTAGAGTAACCGAATGAAAATAA
>JACMIO010000145.1 GCA_014381105.1 bacterium
AAATTGCATGGCACTCGCATCAATCCGATTGCTGTCAATAACAAATAGTATTTTCTCCATGTATCATTTTTATGAAATTATGACACACTTAACCATTTTCAAATGACGGTAGTTAGTTATTCCTATGATAAAAATCAAGGCGGACAGATTTTTGAGCCGATATAAAATTATTATTGCCCTATTACTAAATCTGCCGAATGGCAGCTCATTCAATGTTAAATTTCTACATCCACATACGAAGGCTGACTATAATAATTCCAGGATCTAATAGAATGGAAAAGAAAAATGAAGGGATAGTAATCTTTGTGGGCAATGCGGCAAGATTTGTCACCAGCGGCATGCCCATTGCAGCAATTGCAATTCCCCAAAATCATACTACTGCCAGTATGCATGATGATAAATAGAGTTAATGGCGTTATCATACAACCATGCCCGGCTATGGCGATTCCCAGCAAGCCAAACCGATTTTCTTCCTGGTTCGTACACCATGTTATAAAGTACGTCCAAACTGAAGGTTTAGTGGCCGTTTGGATGAAAGATCGAGTATACGATTGTTGTAGTACAGTTTGCATAACATTTATTTTTGTACCACTAAAATGCAGTGGATACTTTTATTTTTTAATGATCGTCATTTTAAATTCATCTGATTTTGGTCAACGGGGTTTCTATTGGAAATCATATTACATCTTCCTTTCAAATCTTACAAACGAGTGAGTAAGATGAAATAAATTTGTTTGATTTTTTGAACGGGTAGATAGTCGCTTAGGCGACGAGGATTCTTCACATGCGATCCATCAGCTCTTTTAATGATTAAGATCATATCTCGACACCCATTAGATCATTTAAGTGGGCTTCACAGTAAAATATATTTGTACAAATTCAGGTTATGTCAGGAAATATTAAAACTCCAATAGTACCCAAGGCTCCGTTTTTTAAATCCATCAATACTGAGAAATCAGCACTTAGAAGTATTCTTATTGCTCCGGCAATAAACATTATCGAAACCGATGAACTGTATCTCTTATCAATAGCGGTACCAGGATTGAAAAAAGAGAATTTCAATATTGAGATCGTTAATAATATCATCGCTATCAGTGCCATTAAAGAAATGGAGTCGCTAGTTAGCGTTAACGGTCTTTGTGAATATGATTACACTAACTGGACCCGATCCTTTACTTTACCTGAAGACGCCGAAGTGGTTTTTGCCAAAGCCAATTACGAGGAGGGTGAATTAATTATACGGATACCGAAAGGTGGAATTTCTGAAACGGAAAAGCCTCTTAAAGTATATGTTTATTAAACAGAAAGATATGACACTACATATTTCAGAAAACAGAAAGATCAGTGAAGTGCAGGAGGATTTTAATCGTCTATACCCTTTTCTGAAAATTGATTTCTATAGAAGCAATGTTGGTTCAACCGGTTTTCCGGAAAGAAAGCATCTGCAAAATTCTATAACGATTCAAGCAGCGGGACTTATAAAAAATGGCAACTTCGAAATAAGTGATTCAATGACGGTAGGGCAATTGGAAGATATTTTCATCACTGAATTTGGGCTATCTGTACAGGCTTCCCGTAAATCCGGAATTCTTTGGTTGGAAACTACCATGACTGATAAGTGGACACTCAAACAACAAAATGACCATGGAAAGGAATTATCCGAACCAGTGATATATAGCAATATCCAAAAGGGAAGAACAGGTTTGTAAATGAATGCGATTTTAGTAAGAAAGGTTTTTTAATTTATCAATATTTGAAATAGAGAGTTTCCCTTCTTTGATCTCAATGAGTTTCTCAGCTTTAAAATCGCTTAATGTTCTGATCAACGATTCTGTTGCGGTTCCTACATACTGGGCAATATCGTCCCTGGAAAATTCTATGGGTTTATTCTGATCGACTGTATTGAATTTTGAATGAATGTC
>JACMIO010000022.1 GCA_014381105.1 bacterium
GAGATCCCAGTACATGCATGTCGAGAACAATGATGGAAATACATTACACAGACATGCGACCGGCGTTCCAGTTGGGGAATTCTTTAACAGCGTAGGTATGAATATCACTGACAACTGCTTTACTCTTGAAAACAAAACAAGCTATTGCAGTAACGGGAATTCAAATCTAGAATTTTATGTTAATGGAAATAAAACAAATTCGATTGCAAATTATGTCTTTAATGAAGATGACAGAATATTGATTGTCTATGGAAACAAGAATGCTATGGAAACTCAACAAGATCTAGACGCGCTAAGACTTTCCGAGATAAAGAAATAATCCACCTCATTTTCTATCTTCAATTTCTTATTATTCAAGATTTTATGAATTGCTTTTTCGATAGATGATAGCTTGATTTTTTAATATGTAATAGATCTGGTGCCAATCTGGACAAAAGTATTAATTTAAAATAAAGTCACTATTTGCATGGTCGATACTGGCATATTAATTTCTGCCCTCGCAGGTGCAGGATCTTTTTTTTCACCATGTATTTTACCAATTTTACCTGCATTCATTTCCTATCTATCAGGAACCACACTCAATGAGGTTCAGGATTCATCCGGACAATCACTCAAGTTAAGAAGAGCAACCAGACTAAACATATTTTTGAATACGGTTTATTTTGTTCTGGGATTTTCGCTTGTTTTTGCAGTCTTAGGTGTATTTCTAAATAGTATCTTGATGAACGTTGGATTAGGCTTTCAAAATGTGCTGACGTCTGTGGGAGGACTAGTCATAATTGGATTTGGTGTCTATTTAATACTTTCAACAAGATTAAGAAGTCTGAATTTTGAAAAAAAGTTCTCATCTATTCCCAAATTTAAGACCAGTTACATTACTTCGTTTGTTTTTGGATGTGCATTTGCAGCAGGCTGGACTCCATGTGTGGGTCCTATCTTGGGCAGTACACTTACATTGGCCGCTACGGCCCCAGGAGCCGCTTACAATTCATTACTGGCCTACTCCTTCGGTCTCGGTATTCCATTTTTAGTAACAAGCTTGTTCTTTTCACAGGCAACAACCATTATTAGGAAAATGGTAAAACATTTGAAATACTTTAATCCAGCAATGGGGATTATGCTGATAATTCTTGGAATATTGGTATTTACTAATAATCTCAGTATCCTAGGTAATTTCCCTCTCGCCAATGAGATTATTAATATTGAAAGGGGAACATAATTGAATAAGGACAACATCAGTGCGGTATTAACTGGAGTGGCGGTTGTGGCCCTTATCGCAGGATTTGCAGTTTACTTTAATAGTCCTGAATTGAATCAACAGTCAGTTAGAAGTATAGATTCAAATAGCAATGATGGATTATCAAGTGTACAATTATCAACAGACAAATCCCAATTCAAAAAAGCCCCTGAATTCGAAGGTATTTCGGCTTATATTAATTCGAATGGGACCAAATTGTCTGATTTAAAGGGGAAAGTGGTATTGATTGATTTTTGGACGTATAGCTGTATAAATTGTATAAGAACGTTACCATATCTCGTTGATTGGAATCACAAATATTCTGACAAAGGATTAGTTATTGTAGGAATTCATTCTCCTGAATTTGAATTTGAAAAAGGTATAGATAATGTTAAGCAAGCCGTAACGAGATTTGGGATAAAGTATCCTGTGTTGTTGGACAATGATCATGGTACTTGGAACGCTTTTCAGAATAGTTACTGGCCACGGAAATATCTTGTTGATTCAGAAGGATTTATTCGATACGACCATATTGGAGAGGGAGGATATGTGGAAACTGAAAATGCTATAAGGAATTTGTTGGCAGAACTAGGAGGTAAACAGAGTATTTCTCCAACCAGTGTTAATCAAACAAATTTAAGCGTACCTGAGTCACAATCAGTTGATTTCAATCAAATCAAAACTCCTGAATTATACTTTGGTTACCAATACGCCAGATCTCAGCTTGGAAATAATGAAGGATTTGATCCGGAGAAAATTGTAAATTATACACTCGCTTCATCCAAGCTGAAACCCAATGTTATTTATCTTGAGGGAGAGTGGAAGAACAATGCAGATAGCATGGAATTAGTTGGTAAAGATGGCAAAATCATTCTTGACTATTCAGCTAAATCTATTAATATCGTCGCGGGTGGAGAAGGAGAGATAACTGTTATGGAATTTGGAAAAGACAATCAGACAAGCAATCCTTATAGTGGAAATGATCTAGATTCTGAAGGAAAGTTAACCATAGATGGACAGAGACTATATAATATTGGAAGTCATCAAGACTATGGAAACCATCAGATTGCTATTGATGTAAGTGGAACTGGCTTTAGAATTTATACATTCACCTTTGGATGAATGAATTTATTTCATAAGGCAATAATATCTAATTCTTAGGACATGATATGACATAAGACGTCTTGATAGTTTATTTTGTATTGAAATACTCAAGAGCCTGTATTAGGTACCAATAGTTATCATCAAAAAATAAATAGTAACTATACTGCTAATTCATTGTCAAATCAATTTGAGCTCTGAGTCATGGATAAATGTTGCTCTTTCCGACAATAATATTGCATGTGTCAAATTAATCAGAAGTAAAAGACGTAAACGTATGTGCATAACTGTAGATCGCCAAGGGATATCTGTTCTCTCATCAATGAATGAAAATATTGAATCGATAAGAAATTTTGTAAATGCGAATAATAAATGGATTCTGAAAAAAACAAAATTTTATTTGAAATTAAATGATGGTTTAGAGAATGGTACTCTTCAAAGTGACGAACTTACATATCTTGGTAAAAAGTACAAGATTCAATTTATCAAAGATTCCTCACAACATTCGATTCTCTCTGAAAATCTTCTGAAAATCACATTTCATGTGAAAGATAGACGGAGACACAAAGAAAACATCAAAAATTGGTATCGAGAACAAACAAAGAAAATATTGGATACAAAAGTTCCTTTCTTTGGAAAACAGTTATCGATATCTTATGGAAAGGTAATGATAAAAAATCAAAAATTAAGATGGGGAAGTTGTTCTAAAAATGGTAACCTAAATTTTAACCTGCTGTTGTCTGCTCTTCCCGATCATATCATTGATTACATTATAGTGCATGAATTAATACACCTTATTGAACTCAATCATTCAGAACATTTCTGGAAGCTGGTAGAAGAAGCGTTTCCAGCATACAGAGATTGTAGAAATTGGTTAAAAAAAAATGGCCCATATATCCAACTCAATTAGTTATTGGACTTCTGTATGAGACTGTATTGACCCAAGTGAGGTTATGAGACTCTTCTGAATTAACTTGATGAAATAACAATATCAACGTAGTTTTATGTTCTTGTCAAATATTTTTGGACCATAGTAAGATTAGTCGACTTTTTAGTAATTCAGATATGGCCGTAATCTATGAAATTCATAAATATCAACAAGATGATTTTCAGTATGTTGTTGCTAGCACGAATA
>JACMIO010000146.1 GCA_014381105.1 bacterium
ACTAGTTCTGAAGACATACCACTACTATAAAGATAAACTTTATCAACATAATCAATCTTAGAATCCATTTCTATCTATAGAGTTGTTAATGCATTAAATTCTTATCTGAATATTTTTTGATCTATAGTTCGTCAATGGGGAATTTGGACCTGCAACCAATGCATTCATAAATTTCATTTCCAACGGATCCGCTTACATTGAATCTGACAATTGTAGTGCATTTGGGGCATCTACCTTCTACGGTTCTTCTACTCTTATGTGGTCTTGATGTACTTTTTCTTCTTCCCATGGTCCATTTTGGATAATAGTTAACTGGTTTATAAATTACATTGAATTTCGTGAAAATCATGACACAAATTATTCAGGCAAGTGTAGCCTGGAGTCTAGTCATCTTATACTGTGGACAGAATGTTGGGGGGTTCATTTATTTATTATAATTAATACTTTAACCAGAGCCAGGGAATTAACAAAAGAACTTTTGCAGACTAGATTTCAAAGTAAGCTCGTAATAGTTCGCACAGCGAATGAGTTAAATGCTACAAATAGTCATTAAATTAGCTGTGAATGTTATCTGACTATATCGAAGTTTCAAAGCCAAGAATAGTGGTGGTACTGGTTGTTACAGCAATCACAAGCTCTTTGGCAGCAACCAGATTTGATTCAACTCCCCTAACTCCGTGGGACATTTCACCATTTCATCTATTGTTTATTGGAATATGTGGTTGTTTAGCATCAATGGGCTCAAGCGCTTTGAATCATTATTTTGATAGGGACATTGATAAAATCATGTCTAGGACAGTAAAAAGACCAATCCCGGCAGGAAGATTGGAACCTAAGAACGTACTTATTTACGGTATCGTACTGTGCGCAAGCTCCGTTATCATTTCTTTCTTGACTCTGAATGTGATGGCAATGGCCATGATTGCACTGGGGATATTTTTCTATGTATTTATTTACACATTGTGGCTAAAACGCTCAAATGTGTCTAATATTGTTGTAGGAGGCTTCGCAGGAAGTGCGGCATCAATGGCAGGATGGGCAACTACCACAGGATCGATGGATATCCTAGGATTCCTCATAGGATGGTTGGTATTCTTGTGGACTCCACCTCATTTTTGGTCATTTGCTATAAAATCAAGGGAGGAGTATGCAAGTGTGAACGTTCCAATGTTGCCTGTTCTTATAGGTAATGAAAAAACAGCAGGGTATATTTTTGCGAACACTGCAATCCTGTTACCATATTCATTGTCTTTGTATCTACTCGGTTTGGGGGTGTTGTACTTTATTACTGCTGCAATTTCAGGTTCGCTGATGCTTATTTACCATTATAAGTTGACAAAGGATCCCACTCCTGACTTTGCATGGAAAGCATACAAGATAACGGCGCCATATTTGGTTGTTGTATTTATTTCACTAGCATTTGATTCTCTTTACTATTATCGATTTTGATAATACTTTAGCGTAAGTTAACAAATTCTTTATGAACATAAAAAGAGTGGATAAGTACTGATGCTATTTTATACTGACTGATTGTCTGCTAACGTTTATTACTTCTATTTCGCCCACTGCCTCTACCTTTCTTATTGTTTCTTCTAATAATTCCATTTGACCCTCGGAATCATCTAGGGTAAAATCTGCCAAAAGGGAATACAGTCCAAAAGCAATTGGTTCTTTTTTATGTGCTAATAATTTGAACCCTTCGGGAAGTGTTTCTTTCAGAATTTTAGGAATTGAATCTATATCCGCATCTGATTCGGAAGGAAGCATCTTGATTCTCGCGACTAATTTGCTCATTATTATGGACCTTCAAACCCACATCCAATGCATTTGTATGACCTTGCAAACTGTCTGCAACTTTGGCATCTCCAAATTAATACATACCCACAATTAGGACAGTAGTATTTCACACATTCGTCGTTTGCGATTATTGGTCGACTGCAAGAAGTACAAACTGGTAATTGTAATGATTTTGACACAAAGAGCACAAACATTATTCCGAATTTATATCTTGCTTGAATGATTGCGCATAAAGTCTCATGTATCCTCCAGAAGTTTAACTCGCATGTCACAACTAGGTGTATCTAAATATCCTTATTGGTACTGAAAACTCTCCGAAATTCATTACCAATCAATATTTTGGTCAAGTTAGTAGCTATCTTTGATTTAAGAAAAAGATCTAGGGCGCTAGAATGAAAATCAAAATCCGAAAAATTAGAAACCTGGCCAATTGCCACTTTTGATATTGATGAGAATATTGAATCAATGGACTTGTTATCCAATCTCTCTAATACCTTCCTTGCAAGTAACATGGAGTTGAATTCCTTCCAAAACATGGATTTCCATGTTTTTTCATAATCATACAGGAATCCATTGTCGTTGCTCTCTATTGCCTTTGAAATTGCTTTACCTGCCAAGATACCCGCCATTCCACAACTAAAAATGCCTCCCGCCGTAGTTGGTTTAGTCTGTCCAGCGGCATCACCAACAACAAGAACTCTTTCTTTGATGAAAGGCGGTCTTGGACCTCCAATCCAAATGGGCGCAAAGATTTTCCTGATTATCGAATATTTCTCTCCTCTAGAGTTTATGAAATCATTTAGCGCAACTAGCGTGTTAATTCCCTTTCCTGCAACTCCTATCTTGCCTTTCCCTTCACCAGTAGGAATTATCCAGACAAAAAATCCGGGGTATTTTTCAGCGTCAAATAGTATTTCAACTGTTTTACCGTCAATCCAGTTTGCATATATTTCGAACTGAGCAGAAGCTAGAATTCCCGCATTAGTAGCATCTTTCAGAGAGCTTAGCCCTTTTGCATCAACAAAGTATTTACATTCAATTTCTCCATCCGTAGTCGTTACAACATAGGTGGATTGATTCTTGGAGATACTTTTAAACGAACATCTAGTTCGAATTTCAGCGCCTGCGCTTTGTGCCTGTTTAGCAAACTGTTTATCCAGACCCCTACGATCTACTACTATGACGTTTTGTTTTTCAGCAGGTAATTCAAAACTAGAGGACCTCGAACTAATCTTAGCCTTATAGACTGCATTTTGAAAGTTATTTGAGTCAACTATGAGACCTAACTTTTGTAGACCACCAAGACTCACCATCCCCCCACAATGTTCCGGTGTCCCAATTTCATGATCCTCTTCGATAACTATTGTGGACGGTCCGTTTGAAGAGCATTCTCTCGCGGTTGCAAGTCCTGCTACGCTGCCACCCGCAATTAATACATCGCAGTATTCCATACCCTATAAGGAAACAATTATTTCATCATTTTATTAACTAACCTGTAGTGGAATTCAAACAAGTCATCGTTGTTCGAAAAGATCTCCGAATGGGCACTGGAAAAATAGCATCTCAGGTTGGACATGCAGCTGTCTTGGGAGTTGAAAAATCCAGAAAATTTAATAAATTGTGGTTAGAAAGTTGGTTTTACGAGGGACAACCAAAAATAGTCGTTAAAGTAAACAGCCTCGAAGAACTAATGGAGATACAGCAAGATGCTGAAGATCTCAGAATTCCTGTGATTATTGTCCAGGATAGGGGCCTAACGCAGATTCCAGGTGGTACCATTACATGTATTTGCATTGGACCTGCTCCATCAGATATTATTGATAAAGTGACATCAGATCTTAAATTACTCTAACTATCTAGCGATAATTTTGAATAATTTTACTTAGTATTTTTATATCTTATGTAATTTGGCTTCGTTCCAAACATGTATATATACTTCCATTTATAAAGCCAACCTAGTATGCCAGAAACTAAGCCCATTGTTAGCATAGAAAATGTTGTTGCTTCTGCGACTGTCAATCAAACTGTAAACCTTAATTTAATTACTCAAATATTCCCTGATGTCGAATACCATCCGGATCAATTTCCGGGACTTGTATTTAGACTGAAATCGCCTAAAACTGCAACATTGATTTTCAGTTCGGGGAAAATGGTGTGCACTGGCGCAAAATCCGAAGAACAGGCAATTAAGGCAGTAAAGAATGTGGTCCAAAAACTCAGAAAAGGAAGTATTCCAATTGAAAATGAACCACAGATAGAAATACAAAATATTGTTGCCTCTGCAAGTCTAGGTGGCAAAATACATTTAGAACTGGCAGCTAGAGTATTGCCTCGCAGTATGTATGAGCCAGAACAATTTCCCGGTCTTATCCACAGGATGCTAGATCCTAAAACTGTGATACTTCTATTTGCTAGCGGAAAGTTGGTATGTACGGGGGCTAAGAAAGAGTCAGAAGTATATAGAGCTGTTCACAATTTACATGATCTTCTCGAAGAGAAGAATCTAATGATTTATGAAGGTTAAAGTTTACTTGACCTTATGTATACTCACGATTCGATTCAAAAATGCCTGAATTATGGCTAAATTATGGCAGCACTGATATAATAGTAGATCTAAAGGTAGAGAATCTTTCACTTGTAGAGAATTCAAAATTTGACATACTTAATAGCGAAATCCTAGATCAAGAAATTGAGTCTATACAAATAGGAGATGCTACTACACTTGTACCTCTCGATGCTTCGAATTCCACTGTTAAACTTGTTTCTAAACTAATTGCCCTTGCGGAAGCTAGAGGAATTAAGTTATCCCTCGAGTCAATTCCAAATGCAAGAAAGCAGTTATCAAACAAATTGCAAAACCAAAATATTGGTAACATAGATAATAATGGTGAACATTTACAAGGCCTTATAAAAGATAAAAATACTATATTTGTTTCAAAAACTAACATCGATCCTTTTTTTGGTTATAGTGGAACTCCTGTCACCCTCTTGCGGGAATTTGAACAGGACAAAATGAATGAAGCGTTCAAGTCGAGAACAGATAACTTTCCTCATCCTGCTTTAACTGGACCACCGATTGAAGTTGCAAACAAATTATGTGAAG
>JACMIO010000147.1 GCA_014381105.1 bacterium
ATCTTTCGCCAATTCTACAGTATGATATAACTTCCTTATCTGGAGTAATCCCTTTTGCATGATAAAGCGTTGTTAACTCTTCAGCTGACTTGAATGTTCCATCGTCATTGACTGCCTGTGCCCATGGGATATTAGCCGCACCAGGGATATGCCCACCTCTTTGAGCATGCTCTGTAGGATATTCCGGGGGAGCTAATATTTCTCCAGTGAACTCTTTTGGACTTCTAACATCAACTAATACTTTACTACCAAGAGTATCACTCACATATCTAAGAAACACACGTATACTATTGTCAGGACCAGAACTCTTGAAATTACCACGCTGGTATGTTGGTACATCTTTTGTAAGTGGTTTGTCTTCCTCCAACCATTTTTTTCTTCCTCCATTCATCAATTTCATGTTCTTGCATCCGTAATATGTCAATGCCCAGAAAGCAAATGCAGCAAACCAATTATTGAAGTCGCCATAGAGGACTAGAGTTGTGTCATCATTCACTCCTATTTTCTGAAGCAGTTCTTGACATGCTTCTTTACTTAGAATATTTCTTGCAACAGGATCATTTATGTCAACTTTCCAATCTACCAAGACTGATCCAGGAACATGTCCCAAGACATAGTTAGCGGTAGGATCATAGTCTACTTCGGCGATTCGGACCTTTGGATCATTTAGGTGGTCTTCGACCCATTTAGTATCTACCAGAACTTCTGGATGAGAATAATTCACTTCATAACACCTAAATTGACTTTTACTTTTATGTTATATTAGTTTTTCATGATTTTCATTCTATAATAATTCTAGAAAAATAATGGATGACTCAACCATGATCAGCACCCCTTTTTCCTATCTTCAATTCTACATCACCATCATACTTTGGCTTGATACCCAGCTGTGAAGGAGTATATATCAGATGCTCCTTTGTAAATGATGACAATTCATAGTCATTTGTCATATACAGTGCATAGAACGGACATGCATCAACACAAAGACCACAAAACACACATTTTCCATAATCAATTTGTGGCATTATGGCTTTTTTGTTATGTTTCCATTGTTCATTGACCTTTACCATTCCAATTGCTTCAGCAATTCCCTCACAGGCAATTGCACAAAGCTGACAGCCAGTACACTTGTCATGAAATAGAATATGTCGACCTCTAGAACCTGCGATTCCTACACCCCTCTTTGGATCAAATTGATAGCCATCACCAACAAACTTTAGTTTCTTTTCTGGATATCTCAGTGTAAATCTCTTGAGAAGGAGATGCTTTGAACCAGATTCAATAGCTTTTATGAATCCGCCTGCAGAGTTGGTCATGTCGACAATAACCCTCCTGGTCCCAAAATTCCACCATAGACTAGTAACAATGCAACGAAAATATTGATGAATGCCCATACTATTAGTTTGTACCAACCTGTATGCAATAATATATCAATTCTAATTCTAGGATTGATACCTCGTGGAAGAAGAATCAACATTATCATACCAAGGGTTTTGAGGGTAAACCAGAATACTGCATTTACAGTCGTTGCATTGTATATTTTTTCTCCCGTGTAACCTGGCAAGATTTCCTCGGGAAAGATTTGTGGTCCTGCCCATCCGCCCAGGAACAAGATAACAAATAACCCAGCAAGAGCGTACAATTTAACATAAGTACCCAATTGGATAAGCCCGTAAATCATCCCGGAGGTTTCAGTTAACCATCCAGCAACAATCTCACTTTCTGCTTCAGGGAGATCGAATGGAATTCTTTCAAGTTCTGCCAGTGAAGAAATATAGAATACGAAAGCACTGATTGGTAAAAAGAACACAAACCAATATGGGTATTGAGCATTGGCCATGTCAGTAAGATTTAACGATCCGGCAAGAATTACTACCGGGAGAGCAGAGAGAATGAATGGAATTTCAAACGCAATCATTTGGTGTAACGCTCGCATTCCACCAATGAATGGATATTTACTGTTACTAGCCCATGAAAACAAAAGTGCGATAAGAGGGAAGAATCCTAAAAATGCAAATACGGCTATTATGCCCACGTCGAGATCGGCGACAACCCATCCGGGAGCGGCAGGAATTAATGATACCACAGCTGCAGCTGTAACTACAAAGGCAACAGGAGCTGTCCAAAATATTAGCTTGTCGGCACCTGATGGTACTATGATTTCCTTTGAAATTAATTTCAAACCATCGGCTATTAATTGCAAAATACCTTCTATTTTTCCTGCATAAAGAGGTCCAATTCTTAGCTGCATTTTTGCAAGGAACTTGCGCTCAATAAAAATAGTTGCAGCAGCCAGAAGAGCAGCATAAGTAAAGCCAGGAAAGACGGCTACCCTGAACATATCTGTGTGAATCATGAAATTAATTATTGGAATCGTACGCGTAGGGTCCACCATCATGGAGAAAAATAGATACGGAGTCAAGACTTCTCCGTTTATAGGCGGAAGTGGGACATAAAATAGGATAATAAAGATTAATGGGAGTCCTACTAATGTTACAATAATAAGTATCCAAAAAATTAACTGGATAAGACTGCCTACAAAGTTACCAAATCTAAAGTCTTTTGGAGCAGTAGCCAATTCTATTATACACTCTTTCTCCCAATCAATTTGACAATTGTTATTTTTGCCTTATCGACGTAATTGTTAGATTGATATCTTGATGTAACTTGCATATTCACCTATCAGCCTCCACCGGCCAATAATTTAATGACCAATAAATTGATGGCATGTCAGCCAATTTTGATCCTATCAAAAGGTACGGTAGAGCGAGGATATTCCTAAATGAACCAACGGATAGTTTCACTCTATAGGGCTTTGGTGTACCGTCACTTACTATATAGTATCCCAGGGCGCCTCTTCCTGACTCTACTCTTTTGTACGACTCCCCAGCTGGACCCTTTGGATTTGGTTGTAGTTTAGCCCTCACTTCACCAGATTGTGGCATTTTATCAAGTAATGTCCTTATAATTTGGCACGACTCTCTCATGTCAAGAAATGGGACCATAGATCTTGCAAATGAATCACCGGTCTTCATGTACTGTACCTTAAAATCTATTTCATTGTAGATATCATACGGTTCTGCTTTTCTGACATCAAAAGGAATTCCTGATGCCCTAAGAACTGAACCTGTGACTCCAAGTTTTATGGCATCTTCCTTTGTCAGAATACCTACTCCTTCAGTTCTCTGCCTGAATAATGGATTATTATAAAAAATATCTTCATATTCAACAAGTCTCTTTTCAAAATAGGCAACTTGCCTTAGACATCTGTCTTTAAATCCTTCTGGCATATCGTTTCGAACACCTCCTGGAATATTAAATGCGTGAGTAACCCTAGCGCCAGTAAGCGCCTCCAAAAGATCGATGAATAATTCTCTGTCTCCAAGTGGCCACATAAACATTGTAGAATGTCCAAGGAATATACCGTATATCCCCAGCCAATAAAGTGTGTAAACCTGTCTATTTAACTCTGAAGCCAGTGCACGAATGTATTGTCCCCGAAGTGGAACTTGTATATTAGTTAATTCTTCAACCGCCAAGCTGTATGAATAAGTAATATTTGTAGAATCATGAATTACCGGTCGTTCAAGATGAGGGATATTTTGAATATAATTCCTGTACTCACACATTTTTTCCTCTCCTCTATGTACGTATCCCGGGTCAGGATCGCAATAAACGATATAATCACCATCTACCTTTATTGTAAACCTAAAGTGTCCTGAACCAGGATGTTGGGGACCGACACTAAGCGTCATCAGTCTATCCTCTTCGGTCTCTTTGACTATTTCGAGCCCCATCTTAATAGTTTCATTAAACTTTTCGTCAAGATTTTCCAAATAATATCATCTATCTTCCTTTAATTCTGAACTCCTTTCGTAGCGGAGGAATATCAGCCCAATCCTCTGGAAGCAAAAATCTTTCGTTTCTCGGATGACCTTCAAAATATACTCCAAGCATTTCGAAGGTTTCTCTTTCATGATACTCTGTACTTTTAAATACATCGATTAGTGTTGGCATTCTAGAATCGTTCCTATCTACTCTTGTCGAGAGAGCTAGAACATGTGAAGAAAGTTTTTCATCTGAATAAGAGCTCAAATGATAAATTACTTCGATTTGATTATCTTTTGGATAGTCAGTCCCTGATACGGACTCTGCATGATCAAATTTCAAAGTGTCTTTGAGGAATGTGGCAACCTGAACGATCTCATTTGGTGGAACAAGAATCTTAGTTCTTCCAGGGCGTACATAAACGACTTGCACTACCTTATCGGTAAATCTTGTAACTAGATGATTTACAATACTACTTTCAAATTCTAGGGTTATAGTTTCAGTTTTTTTTGACAATGAAGTTTGTACTGACTCAGATACTTTTTCTTTTTGCTCAGAACCATTTTGGGTGTTGGATTGATTCGAGCTCATTTATCTAATTTTCGACCTTTTGATTTTTTCTTGGAGTAGCATACATCCTTGAATTAGAGTTTCGGGTCTTGGTGGACAGCCAGGTACATATACGTCAACTGGTACAATTCCATCTACACCTGGTAGTACGTTATAAGAATCAATATAGAGTCCTCCTG
>JACMIO010000148.1 GCA_014381105.1 bacterium
ACGTTAAAAGAATACGCACCAGCCTTTCACTAAGTCAAAATGATTTGGCTATGAAGGCGGGCATTCATCTTCAAAGTTTGGGTAAGATTGAACGAGGGATGACGACTAAACTCAATAGCAAAAGTCAGCGTGGACTAGCGATCGCGTTGCAGGTTCCATCTGAGTACCTTGATGCTGTTGTCCGTGGTGTATCAATAGGAGTAACAGATGTTCTCAAATTTTGTCCCCACTGTTGGATTCCCGGAACAACGCCTGAAGAAATTTGGTTGTCTCCGCGATCTAAGTTTTGTTTCTTGTGCGGTACTGGCTTACGTAATAGTTGCGCTCAATGTAATGAACCGATTACCTCTTTAAAATTTCGTTTTTGTCCTTACTGTGGGTTTCCATATAAGGCTTCTAAAGATTCTGAATTTCAAAGCAAGCCATGATAGGTATCGTATTATTTATTACTATTAATTTCAATTACTTAAGTCAATTTTTTTCGCTTTTATAAAAAGTTTGCTCCCTCTACAAAACCTACTGGGTAAAGGTTTCAGGGAAGATGAGAGCAAATTATAAGCTGCTATGCCTGCATATCTCCATACAACTGTGCAGTCGTCACCCATAGCACAGAAGTACAGAAGCCGGAGTCAACGAAGAGATATCGCCAATCTTTATCCTCATTACTCCAAGCAACACCGATAATCACGCTTACCGATAGGCTTTTTGGATTATAGATTTCTTTCCCGATCTCCAACGGTGGGGCAGGCAAGGGGATATTAAATCTTTGAGAAATTGACTGACACAACGCATTAATTTGCATAGGAATAGAAATTTTGAAGATTTAATCCATCACCGTGATTTTAGAACCATTTGCAAACCATCTTAGAATTATTTACATACTAAATCTGGAGTATCCTAGAACCATTTACGAACTAATGTAGAATTTTTTTTCCAAAAACTATCAGAAATTTAGATGTAAATTTATTGATCAAAATCTTGACAAGGATAGACATGACGACCTTAGAACTAACTGATGAACAATTAAGCGTGATTTCAAAGGCTTGCGAACTCCTATCTCGGATCTATATGGGACAACTTGAAGAAGTGGCTTGGCTATTTGGTTCATTGCCAGAGGCTCAATATCAAGAATTGACCGAAACGCTAAAAGCACTTAACCCTGTGATTACGGGAATGTCAAAACAAGCACATTTTGGAATCAGAGATGAGCGTGTACCGGAAGTAGCTCGTTATGCTTACGACATTCATCAAGTGATTAGGCATCACTTAGCATTGAAACAGCACCCACAAGGGGGATTTGGTATTAATTTCGATTCGCCTAACCCGTATGGAAACATATCTCTAGCGACAATTAGTGAATGAATCTAGTCTGGCTTAAGTTCCTGCCCAAGAGATTCGCCCTCTATAAAAAGGCTACGAATTCCCCCAGGCGCTCGTCTACCTCTTGTCGAAAAGAGGCTAGAGCCGCAGATACTTACTGTTTCTGACAGAAATTTTCGCACTATTGGTTCAGGCGGAAGTACCATTTTCAGTCCAATATCAAGTTATTCTTTTAATGTCCGTGTGCAAAATTTCTACGCAAAATGTGCAAAGTTTAGAGAAATGCCCATGCCCCACAAAGTTTTTATGCCTAATGGAAAACAGGAACGCCAGTCACGACGCTTGGATGATAATGCATCCGGCAATGGATGCTGATTGTGAATTTTCAGTCGGTGATTTGGTTGAATTAGAAGAAGGGATTTTTGTTCTCAATGAAGACATTAACCCAATGGAATTAGCAACCGACAAGCAGATTCAACAGGCTCTATTGCAACCAAGTAGTTCAGATTTGTAATCTCATACGTTGAGTTATCAGCCAAATAAAAAGAGTAAAACTTTTAGAAGACATGAAATTCTCAGATTTACAGCGCGGCGATTTATTTTGTTTTCCAAACGACGAATATACCTACAAA
>JACMIO010000149.1 GCA_014381105.1 bacterium
GAAATTCTCAGAGAATATCATCCACAAGGTTGCAGTATAATACCGGGAGCATTTAAGCCCATTGGAAGAGATAGTTCAAGGAAAGGAACAGTCATAGAATATTCCCCTGAAAGATACCAAGGTTCAAAAATAAAAATATTGAATAGAAAAGTAGTTGAAAAAACAATTGAATATGACACTAGTAAAGTAATAGTGAGCTTTGGACGAGGAATTAAAGATAACCCGGAGCAAAATATCAGGCTGATTGAAGATTTTGCGGAAACACTTGGGGCCGCAATAGGTATAACTTTACCGTTGTCGAAGAAACCTTACCAATTAAGTCAAACTCTGGATTCCAAGTACATGATACCCGACAGAGTTATCGGTACTAGTGGCAGCAAGGTTGCACCAAGCCTTTACGTTGCGATAGGATTGAGTGGGGCGGTTCAACATATTGCAGGGATGAAGGATTCGGAGGTTGTGATATCCATTAATACTGACGAAAATTCACCCATCATAGATGAATCGGATATTTTTATCAAGGGAAGATTGGAGGAAGTAGTTCCACTGCTTACCGAGCAACTAAAAAAGCAAATCCAAGCGATTTCTATTCGGAGTAATTGATTTGGAACAATTCGATGTTGCAATAATTGGTGGCGGTTCAGCAGGATTATCTGCATTAAAAAAATTATCAGATCTCAATAAAAGTGCGATACTGATTGAAGCAGGAAATAGCATAGGAACCAAGAATGTATCTGGTGGGATTTTGTACTCAAAAAAAGATCCCCAAGGAAGGATCTATAATGTCGAAGATGTATTTGGATCAGATTTTTTATCTAATGCACCAGTAGAGAGATTGATAAAGAAGTATCTTCTGCACGCTACTTCAAAGAATAAAATATTTACCATCGATATGACTCCACTTCATGAATACAAGACGAATTTTGCATATTCGGTTTTACTAAATAGATTGACTCCGTGGTTTGCAGAATTGGCCTCCGAATCTGCAGAGAAACATGGTGGAGGAATTATCACAGGAGTGCATGTTTCAGATATACAATGGACAGACAATAAGACAATTGTCAGGACTAATGAGTTGGAAGAATTCGCGGTAAGATCAATAATAGCTGCAGATGGGATAAACTCAGAGATAGCTCAAATAACATCAGCTCGTGGTAAATTCACACCAGAGGAAGTATACTTTGGTGTCAAGGTAATAATAAAACTGCCCGAGAAGATTATTGAGGAGAGATTTCATCTTGACTCCACAGAAGGGTCCGCACATCTTTTTGCAGGGGACGTTACACTAAATCATGTTGGCGGCGGTTTTCTGTATACAAACCGTGATACTTTGTCACTTGGGGCCGTATATCATTATAATTCCCTTCTCTCAAATCCTGTTGCCCCATCTCAACTAATAGATGAACTAATCAAGAATCCCCTAATTAGTGAATATATCAAAGATGAAGTCACTTTGAGAAATGGCAATGAAGGTCTTTCAAAAGAAGATCAACTCAAAGTTCATCTTGGCGTTAGCAAATTGATAAAAACATACAACGAGCTAAGGGACAAATATTTTTCCAATAATAATATGAAATTAATAGAATCTGGAAAATTTAGAAATTTAGAAGAAGTTAAATCAAAAATTGATAGCATCAAACATGATCTCAATGAAAAATTTGGTGTACAGTTTGTAAACAATTATGTTGAACTTGAATTTAGTGCGAAACTAATTCCGGATGGTAAGAGGTGTATGATGAAAAAGCCTCATTTCAAGAATATTCTCTTTATAGGTGATGCCGCAGGACGTGGGATCTTTATAGGTCCAAAAATTGAAGGTCTCAATGTTGGTATTGATGATGCAGTCAGAGCCGCCATTGCCATTTCACGTTCCATTGATAGCAATAATTTTGACTCTGATTACTTGGGAAATTATTATGAGTCTCTGGTAAACGAAAGCCCTTACACCAGAGAAATGAGCATGATAGATGAAAATTATTTGAATTTGTTTCTTGAATTAGTAAAAGATATTCCGATGGGAGCTATTGATCCCAGATTATCCTTTGGTCTTCAAGTCATTAAAAATAAACACCTTCGTGGAATTTCCCTGCGATTGGCAAATTACCTTGGATACAATAGAATTTTACCACTCATAGAATCAGAAAAAACATATGTACAAATACCAATGTTGTTAGCGAACAAACTGGGCGAAACTGTTAATTCTACGTTTGTACCTTCAATTCCAACTTTACCAGACAGAATTGCAAATTTACAATATGATGACGACAGTGAATCGCACATCATTGTTAATGACAAAAGAAGTGAGTTTATGAGAAAACTTATCTTACTTTGTCCTACCAAATGCTATAGTCTTGAGGGGAAAGATGTAATGTTACAACATGAAGGCTGTGTAGAATGTGGAACATGTTCCATTGGAACTATTTGGAAACATCCCAAAGGGGAAAAAGGAATAAGGTATAGATACGGTTAGGAATCTGATTTCCATTTAATAGAACAACCAATCGATGGATCAAAGTCTTTGTCTAGTGTTTGTCCATCCAATACTCTTTTGACGTTGTTTTCCATTACGTGAACTTGTGGGGTCATTTCCGGTTCCATGGCATCATTTATTTTTCCATGAAATACGAGCCTTCTGTTCTCATCAAATAAAAATGGATCAGGTGTACAAACAGCTCCATATGTCCTCGCAATCTGTTGTGTGTCATCAATAAGATATGGAAAATTCAAGTTGTTTTCATTTGAAAACTTGATCATGTTCTCAAAACCTTCATCTTGGTATGCAGGATCATTACTATTTATCCCTACAATTTGTAATTGAGACTCTGAAAATTTGTTCTGTAAATCAACTAAATCACCGATACGAGCCTTAACGTAAGGACAGTGATTGCAAATAAATACAATCAATAGGCACTTACTCTTGAAATCTTCAATAGAATAGAATTTGTCGTCTGTGCCCATTAATCTGAAAGAAGGAGCGCCATCATTTTTCTTTAATGTCTGACTAGACAATGTCTTTGCCATATACATAATTTTTTGACATGCCTAATAAATTGTTCAATTTTTAGCATTATTGAAAATTCAAAATAGACAAAATATGCCATTAATTAATACAAAAATAGTTAATTTGTTGCTATATCCATTTCATTTTTCACGAAAATAGATTTACGTCGGTAAAAATTATGTTAGTTTCTTCTATTACAAACTTATGATATTATCAATAGACGTAAGTTTTCTCATGGGATAGACTGC
>JACMIO010000150.1 GCA_014381105.1 bacterium
AATACTTTGCTTGAAAATACTTTGCTCATTCCAGAAGTCTAATACTTTTTTCTCTCTTTCAACGAAATTTAAATTGGTCGATACTTTTTCGTACACGGGGTTTGCCTCCTTAGAAATTGGATTATTCCCTGTTTTTGGGAGATCCGTTCAATATTCAATGTTTTATTATAACGATTATTATGTCGTTTGTAAAGCCCTAATAGTGGCGCAAATACGCGCTCTACAGCCCAATTTTAAAGCAAAAAAAGACACAAGGAAATGACTCCAAGTGTCTTAATATGCGTACTTAATAGATGTTTGCATTCATAAAAACGATGGCTTCATGCTTAGGAACAGGTCTACTGATATAAAATCCTTGGATCATATCACACTTCTCATCTCTTAAAAAGTCTAGCTGTCCCCTTGTTTCTACGCCTTCAGCAACCACCTTCAGATTGCAGGCATGCGCCAGACCAATGACCGACCGGATAATTTGCTCCCCTGACTTTTGTTCAATGGTATTTTTAAGAAAGCTCTTATCAATTTTCAAATGATCAATGGGTAGCTGTGTCAAATAATTCAAGGAAGAATAACCCGTCCCAAAATCATCCAAAGATATTTTCAGTCCTAATTCCTTCAGCTCACGCAAAACATTAATCGCATATTGAATGTCGTACAGCGCTGTCGTCTCTGTAATTTCAAGCTCTAATTTTGTAAGATCAACACCGGTTGTTTTTCTGATTTGCCTAAACCGATCGACCAACCTTTCATCTTTAAACTGCCTTGCCGATAAATTGACGGCTATGGTCAGTTCAGCATGTCCTTGTTGTTGCCAATAATAAAGTTGTTCTGCTGCCTTCTGAATGACCCACTCACCAATAGGAATGATGAGACCCGTCTCCTCTGCAACAGGGATAAACTCCAAAGGTGAAACAAGTCCCCGCTTGGGATGATGCCATCTGAGAAGGGCTTCATATCCCAATACTTGGTTACGGCCAATATCAAACTTGGGTTGATAGAACAATTCAAATTCCTTATTTTCAACTGCCTTCCTCAAATCTCGTTCCAGTTTCAGTCTTTTGGCAACGGATTCATCGAGCTCAAAGGAAAAGAGTTTGTAACCGTTTTTACCATGGGCTTTTACATTATTCAGTGCAATATCTGCATGCTTCAATATTTTCTCAGCTGTCTCACCATCGAATGGATAAGTTGAAATACCCATACTTAAAGTAATGTGAAAGTTTTCTCCGCCGATTTCAAACGGTTTCTGAAATTCTTTCAAAATTTGCTCCACATAGGCTTTAAGCTGTGCATTCGACACCACATTTTTCACAACAATGACAAACTCATCCCCACCAAAACGAACCAATTCATTACCAAAAACCATTTGCTTCTTCAGTATTTCGGAGATATTGCATAGGATTTGATCCCCGCAGGAATGACCCAAAGATTCATTAACAGCACTAAAGTTATCAATATCTATGAATAGCAGCGCGAATTTTTCGAGTTTTTTCTCGGTGATCATGGTCTCCATGAGTTGGGCAAAGTAAGCTCGATTTGGTAAATCTGTGAGTGGGTCATAATAAGCCAGCCGGTTAATTTTTGCTTCTGCTACCTTTTCTTTGTTGATGTTGTTCAAGGAGCCAGCAATTCGAATCACTTCGCCCTCTTCATTACACAGACCTCTGCCCCTTAAACTGATCCAAGTATATTTATCATCAGAAACTTTTATTCTGCACTTCACTTCAAATGTGTCTATTTCTTTGTTCAAATATTGTTGGAATTTGTCCTCTACTTCTTGTTGATCTG
Organism: bacterium; assembly: GCA_014381105.1. Taxonomy (GTDB): domain Archaea; phylum Thermoproteota; class Nitrososphaeria; order Nitrososphaerales; family Nitrososphaeraceae; genus TA-21. Next base: position 1,789 of record JACMIO010000150.1, read on the forward strand.
ACTGAACAATTTTTTGGTGGAATTCGTCTAAAGTAACAGTACCTATCCCACAATTGTCAAAACCAGAAATTTCTTTTCCTTTTTTAGATATGTAAATTTCGCGCTTAGCAACGTCCACATCCCATAT
>JACMIO010000151.1 GCA_014381105.1 bacterium
AAAAATCTATGTATAAGGAATGAGTAGTTTCTTATACAAAAAAATTGCCCCCCACCCGTACATTGTTAAAACTCGCCAAATACTAGGGTATCATCCCGATATTTGACCCTTTTTAGCTGGATTTTATACATCATTTATAGTTTTCAACCTTTTATTGTTAAACAACACTTATTCCCAAATCATACCGCTAGTCACACTAACTCATACCATTAGTTGATCCTTGCTTCATCCAAGTGGTACTGCAGTATTTGGCTTTTTCGTCCTTGTCTTTATACCATGAATTCTCTTAGCTACTTCCCCCACACAACACGATTCACAATCACAGCGTATCTCTGAATAATCTTCACGACCTTCACGCTCACGTTCTCATCCACGTAATCTGGCACACTCACTCCTAAATGCCCATTTCTACTCATCTCCACGGCCATGTCAACAGCTTGTAGCACTTGCTCCGTAGTAATGCTGCCAATAATAAAGTTCCCCTTATCAATAGCCTCAGGCCTCTCTGTGCTTGTCCTAATACAAACTGCAGGAATTCTCTTGAAATAGGAAGCTTCTTCTGGCAACGTCCCGCTATCAGAGACAACGCAAAATGCGTTCATTTGTAAGTGGTTGTAATCTGAAAAACCAAAAGGTTTCAAGCTCCGTACATTTGGATGGAACTTAAATTTCCTCTGCTCAATGAATTTTAAGCTTCTTGGGTGAGTGCTATAAATAATAGGCATATCGTACTTCTCTGCCAATGCATTGATTGCGTTCATTAGGGCAAAGAAGTTATCTTCGTTATCAATGTTTTCTTCTCGATGCGCAGACAGAAGAATATAATTTTCCTTTTGTAATTCTAATGTCGCTAGTATTCTGCTGTCTTGAATCTTGCCTATATTAGCTGTCAACACTTCTGCCATTGGCGACCCCGTTACGTAGGTTCGTTCTTTAGCAATTCCTTCATAATTCAGATATCTCCTGGCGTGTTCGCTATAACACAAATTCACATCGGCAATGTGGTCAACGATTCGGCGATTGGTTTCTTCCGGCAAGTTCTCATCGAAGCACCTGTTGCCAGCTTCCATGTGGAAAATAGGGATTTTTAATCTTTTAGCTGAAATCGCAGACAGCGCAGAGTTTGTATCGCCCAAAATCAGCAAAGCATCTGGCTTTACTTCTGCAAGGATCTTATAGCTCTTTGAGATTATGTTGCCCATTGTCTCGCCCAAATCTTCACCAACTGCATTAAGAAAATGGTCAGGTTGCCTGAGGCCCAGGTCATCGAAGAAAATTTGATTAAGTGTATAATCGTAGTTCTGTCCTGTATGTACAAGAATGTGTTCAAAATATATGTCGCATTTCTTAATTACCTCAGATAGGCGAATTATCTCTGGTCTCGTACCTAAGATAGTCATTAGCTTTAGTTTCTTCATTTCAAACCCCCAAAAAATAAGTGTCCGGCTTTTCCGGATCAAACTGCTCATTTGCCCACATCACAGTTACCATATCTGTCTCCCCAAGATTTTCGATGTTGTGAGTATAACCGACCGGAATATCTACTGCTTCAAGCTTCTCTCCAGTTACAAAATATTCTAAAATCTCATCTGTGTCAATTTTGCGAAATCGAATAACTCCTTTACCGCTGACAACAAGGAACTTCTCATTCTTGCTATGGTGCCAATGGTTGCCTTTAGTAATGCCTGGCTTTGAAATGTTGACAGATACCTGGCCCCTGTCCGGAGTCTTAATGAATTCCGTAAACGATCCTCTATTGTCCACATTCATTTTGAGTGGGTAACTGAACTGATCTTCCGGCAAATAACTTAAATATGTACTGTATAACTTCTTCGTAAATTCACTAGACATATCGGATACTGTGTAGTCTTTTCGGCTGCATTTAAAGGAATGTATCAAATCGACTATTTCACCAAGAGTGACTGTATAAACAACTGGGACTTCGCAGTATTCATTGTTGCAATTTTCTTTACCATTAATAGCATTAATAAGTTCCTGGACGACATCGTCAATATAGACCAGATTCATTATGACACTAGGATCATTTACGTTGACGGGCAAGTCGCGAGCAATATTGTGACAAAATGTTGCTATAGCACTGTTGTAATTAGGTCTACACCATTTTCCAAAGACATTTGGGAAACGATACACAAGCACTTTTGCTCCTGTTTCAATTGCATATGAAAACATTAAATCCTCACCAGCTTTTTTGCTTTGCCCGTAAGGATTATCAAGTGCTGCTTGTATTGATGAAGAAATCATAATTGGACAAGTGTTGTTATGTTTTTTCAATGCATCTAACAATGTTGATGTAAAACCAAAGTTACCTTCCATGAACTCATCTTGTTTCTCTGGTCTGTTGACGCCCGCAAGGTGAAACACAAAGTCGCATTCTTTTGCAAATGCATCTAGAAATGATGGATCTGTGTCAAGATCATATTCTAGAATCTCTGTGTATTTTTGATTTTTAAGCTCAGTAATTAAGTTTTTACCTACAAAACCCTTGGCTCCAGTTACAAGTATTTTCATTATTTATTCCAGCCTTTCAGCTCGTTTTGTATATATTCAAGCGCAAGAAGTTTTTCTTTTATCTGATCGATGGTAAGTCTTTCTGTATTATTTGAGTTGTACTCATCTTTAGAAGATAACTTCTGGTCACCCTCAATAAAAAACTTGTCATAATTAAGATCTCTCGTATCTGCAGGTACCCTATAGAAGCCTCCCATATCAGTAGCCACAATATATTCTTCTCTAGTGAGTAGTGTCTCAAACGACTTTTCTCCATGGCGCGTTCCTATTACTTTTATTTCATTATCTGCATTAAACAATTCCTTTACAGCTTGAGCTAAATCACCAATTGAAGATGCTGGCGACTTCTGTACCATGATATCTCCTGCTTTAGCATTTTGAAATGCAAACACAACTAGCTCAACAGCTTCTTCAAGGCTCATTAAAAATCTCGTCATGTTTGGATCAGTAACTGTGAAAGGTTGCCCACTCTTAATCTGCTCCACAAAAAGCGGAATAACTGAACCACGGGACGCCATTACATTCCCATAACGAGTGCCACAAATCAATGTCTTATCGGAATCAACAGTCTTTGATTTAGCTACAAATACTTTTTCCATCATTGCCTTGGAAATACCCATTGCATTAATTGGATAAGCTGCTTTGTCAGTGGACAAGCAAATTGCTTTTTTTACACCGCATTCTATTGCCGCAGT
>JACMIO010000152.1 GCA_014381105.1 bacterium
ACTGTTTTAAATTAAATTAATGGTTTCTATTGCCTTCTCATTGTTCGAAGTGTAATTAGCCAAGAACTATGAGGATGTTTAATCTCAAATTCTTAGGAATTTAATTCTAATATGTGAAATTTCACATTCAGGCGAATATTTTATCACTTTATAGTAACGATATTGATCAATTAACTCACAAGTATTAAAAGTTGTAGCTTTATACTTGCTCGCAAGTAGATTTAAAAAATTAATGGACATTTTGATTTAGAGTTGTGAATCAAATTACACATCTAAAGAGCTTGAATCCAATAAGTCCTTATTTTGCAATACAGATATTTTCTTTATTTGCAGCGATCTCTGGCTCAAGAGTGGATTGGAACAATTTAATTTCCAAAGCCAAAAAAAGACATTGCAAATATATCGCCTAAATGCCAATTCGTTGTCTTGGGGGCTCTTATGAGACTTGTGTGGCTTGGAGCGTTCTCAAGTCTATTCGCCAGAGCCATTTTCTACTCCTGATAGTTCAAGCTATATAGTTCCTACTGGATTGCAAATGTGTTCCAGAGAATAACTTTCATAAAGTTTAAACACCATGGCAGGACGATATCAAATATCGTCTATATTTGGAGATAGACGTAACAACGCAATTGATTGGTGCATTTTCATGCGATTTGCACCAATCATTTGTTCTGTCTTATTTCGACTTTTCAGTTCATATCGCGAAATGTAACATGAAATAAATTAAATACCCTTTGTGGACCTAACATCGTATCAATGAATGAGGAAGATAATGGTCATCCAAAGAGCTATCTTCTGCAACTTGAGAAGATGAATATTGATTTTGGAAAAATTGAAAGAAATCTGCCAATAGCAACACTCATTGAAATTGCAATTCAAAAAAATGAAGGGTTATTATCAAATTCCGGTGCATTATCTGTCAAGACTGGTAAATTTACTGGTCGCTCTCCTGAGGATAAATTCATTGTAGATGATGAAATAACACATGACCTTGTGGATTGGGGCAAAGTAAATCATCCAATCCCTACAGAAAAGTTTGATCAGATTTTTGAAAGAATGAAGCAACATGTATCTGGGAAGGACTTTTTTATTTTTGATGGGTTTGTCGGAGCAGACCCCGATAGTCGCCTGCCCATTAGAGTTTTCACTGATAATGCATGGCATAATATTTTTGCATCACAGATATTTATTCGACCAACGGCCGAAGAACTTAACAACCATAAACCTGAATTTACTCTGTTCTTTGTAAATGATTTTGCCTCTCTTCCTGAAATTGATGGAACCAAAAGTGGCACATTCATAATCATGAATTTCTCCAAGAAAATGGTCTTGATAGGTTACACCTCTTATGCTGGAGAAATTAAGAAGGCAATGTTTTCAATCATGAATTTTCTGCTTCCTAAGAGGGGCATATTTCCTATGCATTGTTCTGCCAATATGGGGAGGAATGGAGAAACTGCTTTATTTTTCGGTTTATCAGGTACAGGTAAAACAACGTTGTCAGCTGATCCCGACAGGCGATTGATAGGCGATGATGAGCATGGGTGGTCTGATAGGGGGATTTTTAATTTTGAAGGGGGATGCTACGCAAAGTGTATTAATCTAAAGAAAGAACATGAACCACAAATTTGGAATGCAATAAAATTTGGCTCTGTAATGGAGAACGTAATTGTTGACGAACAAACACGGGAACCTAATTTTGAGGACAGCTATTTGACCGAAAACACACGAGTGGTTTATCCGCTAGAATTTATTCCTGGTGCAGTAGTCCCGTCACTAGCAACTCATCCCAAAGTCATGATATTTCTGACGGCCGATGCATTTGGTGTGATGCCGCCAATTGCAAAACTAACAAAGGAAGGAGCAATGTATCATTTTATTTCTGGCTATACTAGCAAGCTCGCTGGTACGGAAAGAGGGATTACTGAACCCAAAGAGACATTTTCCCAATGTTTTGGAGCTCCCTTCATGCCACTACACTCAATCCAATATGCAAAGATGCTTGCAGAAAGGATCTCAAAACACAACACTAGTGTCTATTTGATAAATACTGGTTGGACTGGCGGCCCATATGGAATTGGTAGGAGAATGGATCTAAAATATACTAGAGCAATGGTATCTGCTTCTATAAACGGTGACCTTGATAAAGTGCAATATAAACACGACAATATTTTCAATCTAGAAATTCCACTTTCATGTCCTGAGATTCCATCAAAAATTTTAGATCCTAGTTATTCATGGTCTAATAGGGACCAATATGTTATTGCAGCAAAAAGATTGGCACATCTATTCATTGAAAATTTCAAGAGATTCGGTAAAGAAACTGAATACTTGACTAAATTTGGACCCCAGATTTAGTTTAGAAAAAGTAGCCCGGAGCAGATTCGAACTGCTGTCCTCAGGTATCTTTTCATGACGATCCAGAGCCTGAAATCCATAGCCCTCCTGTGGAGTTTGACCGCTAGATTCGGCATCGACACAATTGTGTAGATTCGACCGGGCTAATTCACGAGCTACAAGTAGAAACTTTCAAACGGATATTTATCGGTATCCATCGTTTAACCCGCCTATATTTAGATTAGTTACCTTGTACTGGCATTTGGTAGAATGGTATGATGTCGTTAATTCAAAAACAAGCACAACAAAAAGAAGATGCATATTTGAATTTTATAAATTCAATCAAATCCGATATAACCAAGAAAATCTACGTTTAATAAAAGATAAAATGTCTTATTCTGATTTATTAGATGCTCTTAGATTGGCCCTGAAAGGTTACCAAATTGAATAAAAAATATAGGAAAAAAAAGACGGTTTTGGACTAAACTATAGCTATAGAGCCATGCCAGCCAGCATTATAATTAGCAGGATTATTGCTATGACGATGACGACAATGCCAATTATTTCAATGACGTAGCCCAGTTTTTTAATAATAGCCTCAGTCATTACTCTTTTCAGAATATAGCCGATTGCCACCAAAATAATTCCTACAATTAAAACGGCTAACCAGTCAGCCAATTTTTACCTGCCTCACATTTACTAATGCCTTTGAACGTTTTGAGATTTCAAACATAATCAAATTCAATTGCGTATAATAATTACTCTAATATATACTCTATAAACTATTTTTATGCTCAAATGAGGCTTTTTATGATCTGATTCGGGCCAATGTGGTCATTTCCGTGCTCAGAAATTAACTCAAGACTAACTACTACGTAGACAT
>JACMIO010000153.1 GCA_014381105.1 bacterium
ACCTCTATTCGACAAGTAATCACTGTAAAGGGTCAGAATATCCTCTTCGTCTTCAATTATCATAATTTTAAGGCTTTTGTTTTGTGACTCTCCCATGATAATCTCACGTCCACTTGACGCGTATTGGTATATCCTGTTCAATATAGTATATACAGGTTCAACTTTGCTCTAAGTGTTATAAGTCTTATTGGTCTTAATAAAACAGAACTTTCGAATTGATAATAATATTGGAGAAGGACAAAATAACTCCTGAAGTAAGAAATAAGTTACTTAAAAAAGGACTGTCACTAATTGGAATATCGGATAAAGAAATAATATTTAGGAAGTTAAAACGTTACTTTTGATAATAAATTAGACTGTACAGCGAATCAGATTTGTGTTAACAAATTTTCCAGACCTATTGTATAATTCTGACATTGTCAGATCCATGTCTATCTATTTCTTTTTGAATATCTAGATCTTCTTGTTTCATCCGCCTTGATACCGTACATAAACCGAGTATATGCGTCCTGTTGGTGATTGTGCTGGGTTTGAATCTGCACAGCATATTATGAGGGTAAGGTCCTAATAAACACACGTTATCGTTCGGGCCCAGAGGGACTTGAACCCTCGACCAACTGCTCCGCAGGCAGCCATTCTATCCAAACTGAACTATGGGCCCCTTAATGTCTAATCATAATTCCTTATATGAACTAGTTGTGTAATTTTGGACAATTTTATCTGAGAACTCAGACAAGTATGTCAGATAATATGTTAATTGCATTTTCTCAAACAATATATGTAGATAACTTTGATTAATCATTGTAATCCGAAATAAAATGACCAATACCTTCCTAGATGAAATCAAGAACCACATACTCCTATTTGATGGCGCAATGGGTACTGAAATTCAGAAACTTAAACCAAAAGCAGAGGACTTTCCAAATAATAAAGATGGATTTAATGATGGACTTGTATTGTCTAAACCAGAATGGATTAAAAATATCCATAGAAGTTATTTAGAAGCTGGTTCGGACTGCATAGAGACAAATACCTTTGGAAGTAACCAAATAAAGCTCCAAGAATATGGATTTGGTGAACAAACAGTATCAATAAATAAATCGGCTGCAGAGCTTGCAAGAAGTGTGATTAAGGAATTTGGAAATGGAGAAAAATTCGTAGTTGGATCAATGGGTCCCACAGGATATCTGCCAAGCTCAAATGATCCTGATCTTGGGAATGTTCCACTAAACACAATTATTGAGGCTTTCGAATTGCAGGCCCAAGGACTAATACAAGGAGGTGTTGATGTTCTACTTATAGAAACAAGTCAAGATATATTGGAAGTTAAATTGGCGATAATAGGATCTTTCAATGCTATGGAAAAAATTGGTAAAAAAGCAGCAATAATATCTAATGTAACTTTGGATAAATATGGCAAGATGTTGCTTGGCACAAACGTCCAGTCAGCATATACAACCGTAAGCGACATGGGGGTTTCTGTTTTTGGATTGAATTGCTCTACCGGACCTGTTGAAATGGAATCAAGTATAAGGTGGTTAGATGAGCAAAACGAATTGCCCATTTTAGTCATGCCAAACGCAGGAATGCCAATTAACGAAGGCGGCAATGCAGTCTACAAGATGACCTCAAAAGACATGTCTCATCATCTTGGGGAATTCTTACTTAAATACAAGAAAGTGAGAATGATAGGAGGTTGCTGTGGAACAACCCCTGAACATATCAGAGAGCTCAAAAGTACATTAAAATCGTATAACTTATAATTCACAAATAATCAATTACCAATATCACCATTAAATGGACTTAAAACATGTACCCCGCGTTAGTTCAGCGCTAAAGGCTGTAGATTTAATTCAAATTCCTCCACCTCTAATAATAGGTGAGCGTCTAAACACACAGGGTTCGAAAAAAGCCAAGAGACTAGTACTATCGGATGATTTTGATGGCCTAATAGATCTTGGTAGAGACCAAGTAAATGATGGTGCGCACTGTATTGACGTCTGTGTAGCAACAACCGAAAGGTCCGATGAACTTGAATTTATGAAAAAATTGGTAAAAAGATTAAGCCTAGAAATCGAAGCTCCTTTGGTAATTGACTCTACAGACCCTAAAGTAATAACCGATGCGATTAGTCAAATTCCGGGAAGACCAATCATTAATTCAATCAACCTCGAAGGAGACGGTTCACGTTTCCATGCACTTGCCCCAATCATGGCAAAATTTGGTATTCCAGCGATTTCCATGTGTATAGGACCAAAAGGGATGGCCAAGACATCCGATGATAAAATTATGGTAGCAAAGTTACTGTTCGATACTGGCAAGAAATATGGATTAAAACCATGGCAGTTTATTTTTGATGTACTTACCTTCACACTAGCAACCGGAGAGCAAGAATATGCCAATTCTGCAGTTGAAACTTTGAAGGGCATTTCTTTAGTGAAAAAGGAAATTCCAGGTTGTTTTACCACTCTTGGGTTAAGCAACATTAGCTTCGGACTTCCTCCGAACGCCAGAAAAATAATCAATTCGGTATTCTTACATCATGCTCTTAAAGCAGGACTTGATGCCGTGATTATTAACGCAAAGGACATAATCCCGATAGGAGAAATAAAAGAGGAACAGATCAAGCTTGCTGAAGATCTCATTTTTAATAGACATGTTAACGCTCTTTCTGACTTAATCTACTATTTTGAAAATAAGAATGTTACAGTATCTAAGAATGATCGAACACTGGAAGAAATAGACAAGGATTGGAGTTTTGACAAACGTTGTTACCATCGTATAGTAAATCGTATAAAAGAGGGGATTGAAGCCGATGTAGTAGGAGCAATTGCCGGCAAACTCGAAAAAAAATTAGATGTAAATGTCGAAAATATTCAAAAAGAGGATATGCTTAGGCAGCACCCAGAATTGACACATGAAGCAGCAGTTCAAACTCTAAATGAAGTATTACTTCCGGCGATGAAGGAAGTAGGGGATAAGTTTGGGGCTGGAGAGTTAATTTTACCATTTGTATTAAAATCAGCAGAATGTATGAAATCTGCAGTATCGGAATTAGAGAAATACCTAATCAAGAAACAAGGAGTAAGCAAAGGTAAGCTAGTTTTATGTACGGTGTACGGTGATGTTCATGACATAGGTAAAAATCTTGTAAAAACAATTTTGACAAATAATGGATATACGGTTTATGATCTTGGTAAACAAGTTCCAATTCAACAAATTATAGATAAAATTGAGGAAGTGCAAGCTGACGCGGTAGGTTTGTCTGCATTACTGGTTTCTACTTCTAAACAAATGCAGTTCTTTATCGAAAAGGCGAGGGAACTTGATCTAAAGATTCCGGCTCTGTGTGGAGGTGCTGCCATTAATAGTGATTACATTAATCGAATTGCAAAAGGCGATGAGGTGTACAAGGCAGGAGTATTCTATTGTAAAACAGCCTTTGATGGATTAAATGTAATGAACAAATTGAGATCTCCAGAAAGGGATAAGTTCGTTGAAGAATGGAATAGCAAAATCAGTAAGTTCAATGAAAGGAAAATAGCTGGTATAAAAACTGATATAGATTCGCCAGTTAATCAGATAATACCCGTATCACCACCAGTTGCACCTCATTTAGATAAACCAATAATACTAAAACCTTCGGAAATCGATCTTGAGGAAGTTTGGAGCTATTTGAATAAAAAATCTCTTTTTGTTCTCTCGTGGGGTATAAGAGGAAAATCTGCATCAAAGATAGGTGACCCAGAATCATTGTTACTAGAATGGAAAAAGAAAGTAATTAATGAGGATCTCTTCTCACCAAGTGTAGTATATTGCTACTTTAGATGTAACAATCAAGGTAATAACCTTGTTGTTGAATCAAATAAACAGGGTGAAGTCGTTTTTGAATTTCCAAGATCTTCAAAACCAAAACACTTGTGCATTACAGACTACTTTGGTAAACAAGATACTGTAGCTTTTCAAGTAGTTTCAGTCGGTCAAAAAACTGTTTCAAAAATTGAAGAGCTAAATTCAACTAATAATTATACAGACGCCTACTATCTTCATGGCCTGGCGGTAGAAACTGCCGAAGCACTTGCAGAATGGGTCCATCATAGAATAAGAAAGGAATTAAATATTGACAGAAATAGAGGTCTGAGATATAGTTGGGGATATCCAAGTTGTCCTGATATCATGCAGCATTATTTGGTATGGAAATTAATTGATCCTACCAGATGTGGAATAGGTCTAACTTCTGCAGGTCAGATAACTCCTGAATACTCTACTGCTGCCATAGTAGTTCATCATCCTGATGCAGAATATTTTATACTATAGATAAACTAAGATTTCAGAGATAAATGACAATCAACGATTTCATCCTCTCATGTGCTACTGACGATGTACCAGGATACTTTACTTATGAGGGTGAAAACATGCTTATTGTTCAGTCCAAAGAAGGTGCACAAAATAACAGAAATGATTTTGAAAAGATTGAGGAATTTATTAGTGCATTGATTTCACATGAATCTCTGCATGTCGTGATAGGAAAATTAGTAGATGGTCAGATTTCCGATTCCTTAGATGACCTTGAAATTGTTGTAGAAAGATTTGGTAAAAAATACCAAGTCAGTCTAAACAATATGTTCTTTTCAACAGACTCTAGTGGAATTATTACAAGCTAATACATACTCTTGTTACTATTAATTGGTGCAGGCAGCTTTTAATGATTTAACATAATTCCTTAAATTATTCTGTAACTGAATGATACTACCATCTTTATTGCCATTTATCTTCTTGATTATGGCGCTTCCGACTATTACAGCGTCAGCACCATAATTTGACATGAGTTTTACGTGATCTGGAGTACTTATTCCAAATCCTACAGAAATGTTTTTTTTATTGGAGCTTAGTTTTTTTATGTTCTTAATAGCAGTAAGAGTATATTTATTAAAAGAATTTCTCATCCCAGTGGTACCAAAAACGGAAACTACGTAGACAAAACCAGTTGATACAGCTAATGTTTTTTTGATTCTTAAGTTTGATGTATTTGGTGCGACAAGAAAGATTGATGCAAGTTCAAGATTCTTTGAATATTCTAAATATTTCTTTGATTCGTCAATTGTCATATCAGGTAAAATAAAGCCATCTGTTCCAGCCTCCTTTGCCATCTCCATGAATTGCCTGAATCCATTTTTTTGTAAAATATTGGAATATGTCATAATTACTATTGGAAGATCCGGATATCTTTTTCTCGTCTTTCTTATCAGATTCAAACATATCTGTGGAGTAACTCCTTTCTGCAATGCCCTAAATGACGCTTCTTGAATTACTGGTCCGTCTGCGATTGGGTCTGAAAAAGGAATTCCAATTTCAATAATATCAGCGCCCCCATCAACAATTGATGAAATTATTCTCTCACAGGCTATTGGATTAGGATAACCACCCATAATGTAGCATATGAGACCTTTTTGCTTCTTTGCCTTTAATTGGTAGAATTTTTTTTCAATTCTATTGTTCTGTAAATAAGACACTTGTTATTACCTGCCAATGTATTTTTTTCTATACTTCATGACTTGATCAATATCCTTATCACCTCTACCAGACAGGGTGACAATAATATTTTCATCTCTTTTCATTTTTCTAGCTAGCTTCATCGCAAATGAAACTGCATGGCATGATTCCAAAGCTGCTATTATACCTTCCAATTTCGAAAGCTTGAAGAATGCATCCAGTGCTTCATTATCATTACAGGTAACATATTCTGCACGCTCCATATCTTTTAACTGGACATGTTGAGGGCCAACACCTGGATAGTCCAGTCCGGCTGATATACTATGTGTGTCATTTATCTGCCCAAACTCATCTTGCAATAAATAAGTTCTCATCCCATGTAGAATTCCTTCGGATCCTTCTTTGAGTGTGGCTGAATGCTTCCCTGTTCTGACACCCAGACCACCTGCTTCAACTCCGTACAACGATACATCTTTTTCATCTAGAAATGGGAAAAAAGTACCCATTGCATTACTGCCGCCTCCTACGCAACAGATAAGAGCATGTGGAGATCTTTTAGTAAAATTCTTTATCTGATATTTGATTTCCTCACCAATTACACTTTGAAAGTCCCTTACTATCATAGGATATGGGTGTGGTCCTACTACAGAGCCTATCAGGTAGTAGGTGTCTTTTACGTTTGTTATCCAATCACGTAACGCTTCATTTATGGCATCCTTCAAGGTTTTTGTCCCCGAATCTACAGAGTGTACTTTAGCACCTAATAATTCCATTCTAAATAAATTCAATTTTTGTCGTTCAATATCTATTGATCCCATGTAAATTTCTGCCTTTAATCCAAGAACAGCTGCTGCCATAGCCGTTCCTACTCCATGTTGACCTGCACCTGTTTCAGCAATAATTCTTTTCTTACCCATCCTTTTGGCCAAGAGACATTGACCCAGACAGTTATTGGTTTTATGGGCGCCCCCATGCAAAAGATCTTCTCTCTTTAGAAAAATCCTTGCACCACCTACGTAATCAGTCAGATTTTTAGCAAAAAACAGTGGAGTAGGCCTACCGGCATAATTCTGGAGATAATAATCAAGTTCCTTCTTGAAGTCTGAATCGTTTCTTATTTTTTCGTATGCTTCCTCTAGTTCATTTATAGCAGGAACCAAGGTTTCGGGAATATATTTTCCACCGTACTTTCCATATTTACCTTCAATTGGGAACTCTCGTAACTTTGTCATGAATGTACACTCACAAAATATACAAAGTCAGCTCTAAGCATTACATAACTCCTTTATCTTTTCAAAAACGTTTCCAGATTCCATGATACTAGTCCCAACTAGAAAGGCATCAACCCCAATTGACCTTAATTTCTTTATCTCATCTGATTTGGATATTCCGCTCTCACTGATAATAATGTTGTTTTGTTTATCAAGTTTTTGTAGCAGTTCAATAGTAACGCTTATGTCTACTTCAAGAGTACTCAAATTCCGATTATTAATGCCAATAATCTGTTTTTTGTTACTATTTTTCAACACATCTTTAAATTCGTCTTCTGAATGGACCTCAGTAATCACTTCTAGCCCCTTTTTGATTGCGTAATCAGTAAATTTCTCTAGGCTTCCTTCGGCAAATCCTTTATCGAATACTGCTTTAATCAATAAGATGCAGTCTGCCCCTATTTTTCTTGCCGCGTCTATTTGAGCCTCGCTTACAATGATATCTTTCATCAGAAGTGGTACGTTAACACTCTTTCTAATGGAAGCAAGGTTATCAATAGAGCCGTCAAATAGGTAAGGTTGAGTAAGCACAGAAATTCCAACAGATCCAGAATTGGTCATTTGTATTGCTAGGTCCTTGGGAATTATCTTGGATTGGTCAAGAATTTTACCTTTTGATGGTGATGAAAATTTTATCTCTGAAATTATTGGAACATGAGTACATGTTAGAATTACTTTTCTAAGAGAAATAACAGTATGATTGGCATAGTCATATTTGTCTGCATCATACATACCCTCATCGACCGCTTTGTAGGAATTATCGGCCAA
>JACMIO010000154.1 GCA_014381105.1 bacterium
AAGGCCCCCCTGTTACTTGTGCTAATAAAGCAACCTATTACGACCTTTTTGGAAAAATTGAATATCTTAATGAAGCAGGTGTCTTTGTTACGGATTTCTCTTGCATTCAACCGGGTCTTTTTCATGGGTCAAATGGCGGTTATATGATTTTAGATATCAATGATCTCATTTGTAGCAAACTCATATGGGATAAGTTTAAGAAATGCCTATCAGATAAAAAAATCGGTTTTGACAATATAAGAGAGCAACTGGGCGCATTGCCAATCAAAACCATATTGCCCAAGGAAATGCCACTAGACATTCAGGTCATTTTAATTGGTGATGAAGCAACCTATGAGGCGTTACACATAATCGATTCGGAATTTAAAATAATATTCCCGTTTCATCTTATACTGCCTGAAAGTGTTGATGCTAATGAGATCAATCTTGCAACCTATGCTGCGTATTTAAGAAACAACAGTATTGATGAAAGTGCCATGAAAAAGCTCATAGAATATTGCTTGAAATCGACGGGTAACAAAAAGAAATTATCCACCAATCTTTTGGAATTAGATCAACTGCTTAGTATGTGTGCTTTTTTTGCTAAAGAAAATGGACAACAATTCATTACAGAGCAGGAAGTTTGTAAAAGCGAAGAAGCATTAAATCAATACCAACAGATTCATAGGAAAGCAATTGAAGAGCTCATTATTAATGGGCAAATTCTCATTGAAACAACGGGTAAGAAAGTTGGCCAGATCAATGCTTTATCCGTATCAAGTTTCACGGACTATGCCATTGCATATCCCATAAGAATTACAGCGAATTCTTGTAGCGGTGAAGATGGGATCATCAGTATTGAGAAAGAAAATAAAATGAGTGGAAAAGTTTTTGGAAAAGGTCTCAGCATCATTACGAGCTACTTGAATGCCATGTTCGCTAAGGACAAAAGACTCTCTGTTAATTGTACTTTGTGTTTTGAACAGATGTACGGTGGTATTGAAGGGGATAGTGCTTCCTGCGCAGAAATTTATGCCATTTTATCCAACTTATCTCAAATACCACTCGATCAAGGCATTGCAATCACTGGTTCCGTTGATCAATTTGGGAATGTTCAGCCTATTGGCAGTGTCTCTCATAAAATTGATGGTTTCTATCAAATCTGCAAACGAAAAGGGCTTACTGGAAAGCAAGGGGTTATTGTTCCCTATACGAATACGGAAGAAATACTATTGCCAGATGAAATACTGAGGGCAATCCAAGAAAATAAGTTTCATATTTATAGCATCAATAAAATCGAAGACGGGTTACCTGTTCTTATGGGTGCAAGTTTCGAAAAAGTAAAAAAAGCGGCGATGAATCTATCCATCCATTAAAGGACTCATCCTTGAAAGAGATGTCAAATCGTTTGATAGATCAAACAGATGATTTGACACTTTCGCTACATAGCTTTGAGAAGTGGGTGTAAGTACCACTAGGCAACAGCAATAAATAGGATTATACTAAAGGAACAATTCATCTAAAAACTATGTGGGGGTGTTGGAAGATGATCCAAAGAAGAAGAAAAGAATCGATTGTTTGTTGCAATCAATGTGGACAGGTTATCAAAAGAGAAGCCGAGCACACCGACTATCTCGCAGTGCGTAAGTCTTGGGGCTATTTCTCGAAAAGAGATTTACAA
>JACMIO010000155.1 GCA_014381105.1 bacterium
GCAATAATGAACATAAAAAATGTGTTAATGCTAGTTTTTCAGTGAAGTTGATTTCTTTTCCTAAATTCGGGGCATCCACATCCACAATTACTTATAGTAACTCCAAACCCATGAGCATGATCTTTTCTGAAATGACCGCAGGCGCACATCTCATATTCACCATTCATGGGATTGAATAGGACTTTGTCCTTAATAGATTTTCTAGTAATGGTATTAAGGATGTCATATCTGGGTTCTGTAAACTTATAAAGAAATTACCTAGACCATTATAATTCACGTAGAAAGGGAAACGAAATAATTCGAGATTCCTGAGGCTCACTTTTTACGGTGTCCTCCTAGTCTGAAATCCAAACTGAACCGTACTAGTATTATACACTCTAGTTATTTAAATACCACTTGAGAAAACAGATGGTTAAGGATCAACAAAAAAATCTAATCTGATTTAAAGTTACATATTTTGTATCAGTAGTGATTTTTACCTTCACTATAACAGAATTAGGAGTCTTTAAGCACAACAAATTTCCTGATTTTAGCCGCAATTTTTTTATAATATTTTTACGATAATAAATATACGGATTCACTGATGGGAGGGCTTTTTCTATTCGTGGTATGGGATTTGTAAACGAACTAGGTTTGCAATCGTTCCCTCCGGTCAGGCTTGAACCGTTATAAGTTAATTTGAGTCGTACATCATATGCACGTACACGACATCTGTCTTAGTTGCGGGCACAAAAAACATGATCATAGTTCGGATGGATCTCGCTGTCACAGGCCTTATTGCACTTGTTTACAATTTAAAACAACATTCTTACAATATGGTTCGGGATCATAGGTTCAAAATCCGATGATTTGTTCCCCCTCATGTATCGAATTTTACATTCTTTAAATTATATTTGAACACACTGAAAAAACCTTGAACCGACTCGGGAATTAGTGGAAGATGAATTTGAATCTTGACCCAAAATATTCTATCTTTATAGCAATAGGATTTTGTGGATCTTTTACAACCATGTCTTCATTCGCACTTCAATCTGTAAGTCTAATTGTTTCTAAACAGTTTGTACTGTTTGGATTGAATTTAATTGGAAATGTAGGTCTTTCAATTCTTGCTCTTGTGACGGGAAGGGCGATTATGTCAGCAGTACTCAGACCTTGATACCTCTACTTTTTGATCCATCTTTAAAAACACTTTTTGCAAGAATAGAAAAAGACAAAAACTTTCCCCGTAATAGCGTATTATTGTCTAGTGAAAATTACAAGGAATTACTTACTAGGATTTTGAAATGGTTAGAAGAAGAAAAAGTATACCAGGTATCGCCACGGTCAAACCCAAAAACATTTTTTAGTCTTCTTGTGAGTTCCAAAGGAAAAAATGAAGGCCATTCAAAAATCATGGTTACTTATCCAAATAAATTTGATTCTGAGAATACGCTAATTATTGGATGGGGATGGATACCTGAAGCGCAAGACAGGAAGGCGTTCATTGCATTCAAGGAAATAAAATTAAAGAAAAGACTGATCCAATCAATTATAAGAAAAATCACTGCCGCCAAAGTAAATGTAGAAATTGATACAGACTATAATTACCTTAAAACAATAAGAGTCTATAGATACCTCAGAGTAGAAAAAGTTACTAAAAAAAATATACTCACAAATATAGAATTACTAATTAATATGTGGAAACTGGTAATGCGAGAGTTTACTAAACATCTGGGCATTGGAATAAGTTTCAATTCTTCGGAACTTGCTTAAATATAATTCCCCTTGGACAGAACAAATCCTTTTAATAAGATTAGGAAAATTAAAAGTTATTATTTCACCTGGCTTCTTTTTATTTTGCAATGTTATCAGGTTTCGGATCTTTTGAAGGTTTAGCAAATCTTATCCAAAACTTGTTTGCAATAAGAAAAATGATGAAAGCGCCCCCTCCTCGATACTAGGAGAGGCATCATTAAATACTTTAGAATTCCACCGAAGATAAGAATCGGCGACTGGTAAATCTTCATTAAAGCATTTAACGACCATAATCTTCCTCAGGACTTTCTCTTTCCAACTCCCACTCACCATCTTGAATCCGATTCATTAAATCTTCCGTCTTGAAATTTCTAGTCCCAGCAGCCTTCATATCTTCATCAACTAACTTGAGAACCTTTACCTTGTCAGATGCTATATCAATAATCTTGATTCTATACGTATTTGAATTACTTTTGTACAATTCGTCTTTAAACATAGAGTACAGTGGTCTAAAAATTATTTACAGGTTGTAGTCCTCTCCTCCCTTGTTGGTTAATCGGACTTTGTTTAACTCTTTTATTGTTTGTTGGCTATTGCATTACAAGTGTCGACAAGTGCCAAGAATATGCGCATGACTGGTGGGCTATTCGTGGATTGGCCCATCAGTTTTAATTCCGTAAACCATTGTGATCTGCAATTCTGGTCACCTTGAACCATTTTATAGTTTGTTGTCTACAGTGTAACCAACGCTTCCAAATAAGACTGGTGGGATAAGTTTGATGGTTGATTGGTATGATAGAAGATGCCCACCAGTCATATGTTGTAATTATTTTTTTAAACTAGGTTAGTAACGATGGTACATCCGCTGGCGGGATTATTTTTGCTCGTTATTGCATACGGTTCCAGTTCTGCCGGATATTATTTATTTATACTTCATAGATAATTAGCACGGAATAATTGACATCTGAATTTTTGCCTAGCGTCCTGCAAAAGTTTGGGAGTAGATGAAAATTTTATGTCAATAAATCTGAATGTACTACCGTGCTGCTTTGTTATGTCTTCCATAAATTTGTCAATATTGTCTGTCACCGAAGTTATTCTGTCAGATTCAAAGCCTATTGTCTTTATCATATCTACAGCCATGCTTTTATTGGATAAATGCCTTACCAGTATTACTGGGCTCGACTAATAATAATACCATAAGTTGAATCATTAAAGTACTTTTTGTCTTCACGAAACATATGACTCTATAGTTTGTAGTGTGATTAGATCAACAAAAAAATTGGGCAAGGAATCCATAGTGCTACTAACGTTACTAGTCATGAATCGACATTCTAAACTTAACTGGAAAAATTGGCGGGATGTAATACCGTTTTTAGTGTTCTGTAGATGGGATTTTAAGTTTTACTTCTAACGCACGTTGTCCCAGGATGATTCGTTGAGAATGTCTCACAATCGTTTTCTTTGATGAAGCACTGAAATATGTCAGTACCAGATGCGCAAAAACTAATTTTTGCTTGCACAGCAATTGGAATTGAAAATACAATAGTTGCAGCAATTAGTGTGAGGGATAGTAAGACAAATATCGCAATAGAATTCATTGTATGGAAGATCATTAGAGCGATAGATAGAGCGATATAAATGGGTATCACTTTTCTTGCAATCAGTGTTAATCTATGCTCTTTTCAATTTCGCATAAAGAATCGAATCCTGTGTCGTATCCGGAATCGAGGACTAGATCAAGAAATCCATGATGTCAGAGGGTTTGGCTAAATTTACAAAGTAAAGACTTTTTTTAATCAAATACCCATTGTTAAGTATGATATAATCAGTTTAAAGTTCGGTTACTGGTTACTTGAACATCAGGAATTTTAGGAGACATATTAGTTGTCGCATTTCCATTCAACAAATTATGACAAATTATTTCTGCTAACTCTCTATTGTCACTTATTAATTTTTGAAAAGAACCATTTATTCCATTATTATTTAGTATCGGAGGGGGAACCTTTTTTTGAGTTCCATCCGTACAAGTACCATTTTCAGTAAGTATTGCAAGAGTATGTCGAGAATACTGATATGATACTATAGACGCATATACTCCTATTGGTAAAATTGTCAAAATAAAAATAAGTGATATAACATTCACTCGATAAAATATTATTCAAAATTAATAAAGTATAACGAAGAATGTTATGTATTAAAATTAAGTGAAATTTTGTCCTCGCTGCGAACCCGTTACCAATTCCGGTCGTTCAGTTTTCTTAAGACAGGAATCTAAGTGAGTTTATAATTCTATTCAAGATATTTTGAGTATTGGGTTCGTCAAAAGTCGTTGTGGAATCTGTGAAAACCACGGAGTAGTCATCACCATCGTGAGTGAAATAAAAAACCTGCTGAGCAACATCAATTCCATCACCTTCCCTCTTTAAAAGGAACGCACCGGTTCTTTCCCCGTCTATTTTGTACTTATTCGTGTAATTCTAATATTTTTTGTATTTCTTCGTGTGTATAACCCCTATCTTTTCCGTTTGTCTCGTTGTCTGTTTATCCCGACTTTATGAATTTCTTTAGTTTCTTCCAGTTTAGAATGACATCATTCATTTCGCAAGCGTGCTTTATCGAAGCCATTATAACGATCTTGTA
Organism: bacterium; assembly: GCA_014381105.1. Classification (GTDB taxonomy): domain Archaea; phylum Thermoproteota; class Nitrososphaeria; order Nitrososphaerales; family Nitrososphaeraceae; genus TA-21. The sequence continues at coordinate 4,378 of JACMIO010000155.1, forward strand.
TTGACTTGATATTTTCAGAGAAACTAGATACTTTATGATAAGACCAGACATTTCTTGTTGCTGTGATCTAAGAAAGGAATTCAGGTCTAAATTACAATATTTTAAGAATCGTGACATACAGTATTCATAATTTCTTCTGGTGGCGTCAGAATTAATCGAGTTTACAAAGTTAAAGTACGCCTCTTCCTGTACTTGCATGCATCATAGACGCAGAACCTAGAATATTAGAACTAATTATTTAACTAGTTTTATCTATGGTACTATCTTCCTTAATGTAAATAAACCATAATCAGTTTTAAAAATTAATTACGATGGATAATACAGATTTAAAGATGGTCGTGGAAACTCCCGAGGAAAGGCGAAAACGGTTCCTTATAGAATTTGAAAAGCCCTTCAAATGTGAGAAGTGTAATGAGAGATTCAAGAAAAAGAAATATCTCAAAGAGCACAAAATAGAGGTTCATTCTTACTAATTTTCTTAATTGGCACGCGTCGTTTTATCAAAGGAAATTGAATCGCATCTTACAATCAATCTAAAGGATGTAGTAATAGTAATTAATTGAGGAGTATTCACATAAAATAATTTATGGAATCAGATAATATTGTATTTCAATCTTGAAAATTTACACTAAAACCGGTGATAAGGGAGACACTGGATTGACTGATGGTTCCAGGACCTTGAAATCTGATTTAAGAATAATTGCATATGGAGAAGTTGATGAGGCAAATTCTCAAATTGGATTGATAATATCAAATATCAAGGGGAATTCAATTTTTAAAGATCTAGAAAAAATACTCCTAGACATTCAACACGACTTGTTCGTAATAGGAGCGGAGTTGGCAAATCCCAAAAATATGAAGGATGAGAAGATGCTAGTCAAAAAAGAAATGATAACTAATATAGAGGGTTATATTGACAAACTTGAATCTGAACTAGCACCAATAACTTATTTCATCCTTCCTGGTGGTACCACTGAATCCTCCTTACTCCATATTTGTAGAACCGTTATAAGACGTGCTGAAAGATCTACAGTTGCGCTATCTAAGAAACAAAAAATAAATCAGGATATTCTCATATACCTAAACAGATTATCAGATTTGCTGTTCGTTCTTGCAAGAGTTACTAATAAACGACAAAATTGCAATGATATTCCCTGGAAACTAAAACGAGCTTGATTACTTTCAAATCGCCGATATTGTAAATTATGAAAAAGATTTGCGTGTTTATAGCTTCTTTGAAGGAAGCGAATCATCCTACTACTAAATTACTTATAGTGAGTAAACTTAGGTAAGCCAAGTTATTATAATTAGATGCAGAAATAAAAGTACCTTTTAACACCACAAATTGGTACCATCATACATGCCGGCGGGAATCTACGCATAGAACATTCCCCGCCGGCCTACAAAAGTATCAACCTTTAATGAGTAATAAATTGCCATGATTTTCAAACGCATGGAATATTTTAAATATGCTTGATTAACTTTCATTGGTTTTGTAATGACTCTTGAAGACAAAGACATTATTCAAGTCGATGCGACCGTAATTATAGGTGTTATGATTCTTCTAACACTTTCAATAGGATTCGATTCTTCCATTATTTCTCAAAAGGATCAGAATATTACCAGGTTGATAATTACATTGGCAATAATAGCGCCGTTCACTGCGTCTGCAGTGCTAGCCATCATGACAAACTTGACGAATAAGCACACAGAACAACTCAAGAAAACATCTATAATAATAATGGCGATTGGATTTGGTTACTTAATATTCGTAATTGCTGCCTTTATGGCATCAATTTACTATCTTATTTGACTATACATTTGAATATCAAGTTTAATGAGGTAAAATACATGCATTGATAGGGATCGCCAAAACATTTGCTTACCAAGAATCGGAAACGAGTCAAATATTCCTGATAAACCGGAATGACAGTTTTTCATTTCGTTAGTCTGGACCGTATGGACACAAAGATTGAGTTCAGGTCAACCACAAGTTGCAAATTAAACCCTCTTCATAGATATCAGCCATAACTATAACCATGGGCCAATTAGATTTAAATACAAATTAGGATACCAAAATTATGACTGTTTAGAATTGGAACAGACGAGAAATGTTCTACTTTTGATATTCATTACAACAATCTTGGCTATAGTAAGCAGTGCTCTACTGTATTTTCTTGATCATTTTCTCTCTATTCTATTGATACTCTTTGAATACACTTCAAAGATTCCAGATATATTTAATCCGTCATTCCAATGACGCTGAGAATTACATTATATTAATATGAATCAGAATTCATTACACAATATGAACCTTGAAGATAGCCAAAAATCTGACCTTGTGAGTTTTTTTCACGTTGTTTGTAATCTTAAAAGGGTAAGACGATCGGGGTGGATACATAAATCTAACATTTCATCACCGGAATCTGTGGCTGACCATTCTTATTCAATGTGTATGATGTCAATGGTTCTTTCAGAAATATTGAATCTTGATACAGAACATATAATGAAGATGGCAAATTTACATGACCTCGCTGAATCAATAGTTGGCGACAACACGCCCGATATGATATCTCATGATGAAAAAATAATTCAAGAATCCAAGACTATGCGAGAAATTATTTCCAAACTGCCTGACAATCTCCATAAAAAATATCTCGATATTTGGAATGAATATGTTGAAAATAAAACAGTTAGTTCTAAATTTGTTCACAACATAGACAAGCTGGAAATGGCTCTGCAAGCAAAGGAATATGAACTAGATGGATATTCGAAACAATCTCTGCAAGTATTCTTAAGATCTGCCGCTGATTACATTTCGAATGATAAATTTGAACTTGTTTCTGAAATTTTGCTAACTATGAATGGTAATTCAGATAAAATATGAATAAACCCATGTCAGCATAGCGTGGATTCACAAAATAAACTTTGAAAGCAAAGGAGTCAAGTTTGATATTAGGTCGCATCACTTGGTGGTGTAATAACTGGAGGTCCCCTTACATCAAAAAGCCCCATCCAACCCAAATCTGTAAAAAGGGTCTGATGTGCATGGAACATGTAGGTTCCAGGATAATCATAAGTAAATTCCATTATTCCTCTATCGCCATTTGCTAACGTTACTATATCTGTTAAATAGTCAGCAGTTTTATTAGTACCAGCCGAATAATAATCAAACATGGCCCCATGCACGTGAATCGAATTCACCGAGTCAAATTCAAGCATGTTAACAATATACACACGATACGGTTCTCCTGTGTGTAGTACAATAGGATTCATCATGTAATCAAATGCTTTTCCATTTACTGTGTAGATTTCATTAACTCTTTTTTCTCTGGATGCACTTTTACTATTACCACTTTCGGGAATTGAAGGAACGGAAACATCATTCATGTTACTCATATTCGTACCTGCGTTAGTATTGTTGTTACTACTTGAGTTCATGGGCATATTGGTTTCTACTCCATCAATTGAATCAACTGGCGGCAATGTTATCGGCCCTTCAAGATCTAAATCCAGGTCATAACCGTTGAGGAGCATAGCCATTTCTGTCATTCGAGGACGAGGCTCTTTTGGATCTATTATCATCATTCCATACAATCCCCTGTTGATATGATCTGCCATTGGCTCTACATGACAGTAATAGGGATACACCCCATACGGCCCTGCGACAAATTCATACGTAAAACTCCTACCTGGAGAAATTGTCCCTCCCGGTTGTCCTGTCATCGTAAATGCATTATTCTTAACATAATGAGTTGGCTGTGAATAAAGTGAGTGGGCGTGTGTGTTCTCGTTACTATTAATAACTCTAATTCGAACTAAATCTCCTTCTGTGACTCTTATTGTGGGTCCCGGTATAGTACCATTAAATGTCCAACCCTCAAAAATATGACCTTCATATGTAATAGGTATCTTTTGATTTTCCTCAACAATTAATGTAAATTGTCTTACTGTCTTTCCGCTTTCATCTTTAGATATATGACCACAGTTAAAATGAGTAAGATATTCTACTGGCGTGGGTTTTTTACTAAGATTTGTGGTACAATTTTTTATCTTGTCGTATTCTTCTTGAGAAATCGGAGATGCTGTAGACTGGCCATGAGCAGGAATATTCATGAAAGGAAAATTTACAGATGGTAAAATCAAAATAATGGACAACGCTAATGCAAAGAAGTATGCATTTTGCCAGAACATATTTTATCAAGAATACATTTCTTATAAAAATGTTAATCATTTATCATTTGGACTGTAATGCAAGAATATCATCTTGATGTGCATTTTACAACATCATTACTCCTAAAACTGTTTAATGGATAGAATTCTAACGTTTCCAATTTACCTCCTATTTTAGTATTCAAGAGAAGTTTCTCTTCTTACTCTTTGTCTGGAATATTGTTCCTTTAATACTCTTGGCCCCAAAATAGTTAGATTCAACTCTGACACGCTAAACGCAAATATAAAAGAGTAGTACATACTCAATAAATGCAGTATTTCACGGCTTTGAAAATAGGGGAAAAAAGAGTTAGAGCTGCTCAAGACCTTTTAAATAAATATACAGGAAACATTGCTATGCCTGCGTTAGCATTAAAGGACAATAACAATAACACTTGGGAACCAGTTGGGGAAGAAAATTTTTTCACTACAGTAAAGGATCAGAATGGTTACTTGATTGCAATATGTGATAAAAATGGAATTGCAAAAACAGTTGCACAATGGTTTATTGAAGTCAAAAAAGATGAAATAGTTAGCAAAATAATTCAAGATGAAAACCTTCCCGAATATAACGGCAAAGTGATACTTCCAATTTAACACTTAAGTAGATTTAATATTTAGTGATCTTAGTTGAAAAGAAAATTCGAACAGACCATAGAGATCAAAGGTCATCTAATTGATTCGATGATCCTGACAAGAATTTTTGACAAGATTATGGACTTAAAAGGGGATTTTAATGTTCTCGAATTTCATGTCGGAAAAAAGAAAGATGAATTAAGTTATGCAAGATTAATAGTATCAGGAAAAAATAAGAAACATCTTGACCAATTATTAGAATCGGTCTTTATTGAAGGCGCGCAACCTACAAAAATTGATGGTGTTACACTAAAACCTGCCCCAAGTGACATGGTAATGCCAAGGGATTTTTACAGCACAACTAACAATACCACACAAATTTTCTTCAATAATGAATGGATTAATGTCGAAAATATGATGATGGATAAATGCATTGTCATTGATGCAAGTAACAAAAGTGCAGGGTGTAGGAAAATTAGAGATATCCGAAGAGGAGATATGATAGTAACTGGTGAAAAAGGAGTTAGGATATTACCTGAAGAACGTCCAAGAGAAGGAGTGGATATTTTTCAATTCATGAGTAGTACAAGTTCCAGTGAAAGACCTACTCAGCAAATTGCAAGAAAAATAGCAACGGATATTTACAATACAAAAAATAGCGGTGGGAAAATAATTGTCACAGCAGGACCAGTTGTTGTCCATTCTGGCGCTGCAGATTCGTTAGCAAAGATGATTAGAATGGGTTACATAAATGGACTACTTACGGGTAATGCCTTAGCAGTACATGATATAGAAAATTCATTATTTGGTACTTCCCTAGGCATGAACGTAAAAAACGGAACGTTAGCAATTCGCGGTCACAGAAACCACATGCAGGCTATTAATGAAGTTTTTAGAACAGGCTCTATAGAGGAAATGGTGAAAAAGAATATTCTAAAATCTGGAATAATGTATGAGTGTATAAAGAATAATGTAGAGTACGCCCTTTGCGGATCTATAAGAGACGATGGACCAATTCCAGGCGTGATTACCGATATTATACAGGCCCAGAACAGATATAGGACAATATTGAGAGATACGAAAATGGTTCTCATGCTTTCTACTATGTTACACTCAATTGCTGTTGGAAATATGATTCCTGCAAGAGTAAAGGTTGTTGCCGTGGATATTAGTCAAGCCGTTGTAACAAAACTGCTCGATAGAGGAACAACACAGGCTATAGGAATTGTTAGTGACATCGGTGCATTCCTTCCGATGGTTTTGCATCAGTTAGACCAAATTTCCAAAAAATAGTTCCATCGGCTAGAAGAATCTATATAGGACAATTAATTCATTGTCATTGCATTGATGAAAATCACTGCTTCTCAGGAGCACTTAATTTGCTATTAATTAGACGCATAGCGATTTTTGGATCTGCTCGTCCATTGGTAAATTTCATTACCTTACCTAACAAGAAATTAATCGCCTCGCGATTCTTTTTTGCATCTTCAACTGCAGACTTTTCGGTATCAAAAACTGACTGAACAGCATCCATTATTGTTTTTTCGTCGGCTATTTTGTAGGAATTACTGCTATTGACAACCTCCGATGGTAACTTTCCACTTTCAAATATTTTTACTAGAATATCCTTTGCAGTAATTCTGCTAATTTTATTACCTTCAATCAATTTCGCCAATTCTGCGATATGCTCCGGTTTCACTTTCAAGTTTTTCAAGTAATCTGTACTCTCAGTGTCATCTTCGATCAAACTTTTAAAGTCAGTAACTAGGATGTTTGCTATTTCAGTTGGCGAAAAGTGTAATTTCAAAGTAGACTCAAAGAAATCTGCCAATTTCTTGTCATTTATGAGAATATTGGACGTATGTTCTGAAAGTTTATATTTTAATATAAAGCGTTCAAATCTTTGATTTGGTAGTTCTGGCATTCGTTGCTTTAGATTAGAAACAAAATCACTGCCTAAGACTATTACTGGAATATCGGGTTCCGGAAAATAACGATAATCATGTTCCTCTTCTTTACTCCTAGCCTTAAATGTAATTTTTTTCTTATCATCCCAGTGTCGAGTTTCAAGTTCTATGTTGAGATTGCGGTTATACACACTGGACTGCCTGGTAATTTCATAGTTGATGGCTTTTTCAACCTCCTTGAAGGAATTGATATTCTTGATTTCTACCTTGTTACCACCGTTCATGGACACATTTACATCACACCTAACCGAACCCTCAAGTAGAGTGTCACATACGCCAAGATGTTCAAGTGTCAGGGATAGTTTATTTAGAAATTGTCTAACCTCCTTTGGACCTGTGAAATCAGGTTCTGTAACTATTTCAATTAAGGCAACTCCTGCCCTGTTATAATCTATCAATGCAGTATTTCTGACATTCATTCCACCTTCAGAATAAACGATCCTGCCTGGATCTTCTTCCAATTGAATTCTACTGATCCTAATTTGCTTTGCATCATCCAGCTCGTATTTGCCCTCTATCCCTATACTAGAAATTCCATAAACATTGTACTGTGTAATCTGAAAATTTTTTGGCAGATCAGGATAAAAATAATTCTTACGGTAAAACATAATTTTGTCTGGCACTTTACACCCTAAGGCTATAGAGGTCATTGTTGAATATTCAATTGCCTTTTGATTGATAATTGGCAGGGAACCGGGAAGTCCACAACATATTTCACAAATGTTACTATTGGGTCTAAGATCTCGATAGTTACCCCGACATGAACAAAACAATTTACTATTGAGGGCAGTTATTTGAGCATGAATTTCTAATCCGATCATTACCATGCTCATATCGAATTTGGCCTCCTTTGGATATGGATAACTTTTTCAAGTTCATATGATGCATCGATTAGCTTTTGTTCTTCAAAGGGAGCTGCCATTATTTGCAGCCCGATTGGAAGACCGTTACTAAATCCAATGGGTAACGATATTGCGGGAATACCTGCTAGATTTGCTATGACCGTGTTTACGTCAACCAAGTACATTTTAATTGGATCGTCTATCTTTTCACCGAATTTGAAAGGAAGTATGGGCATTGTTGGTCCAATTAAAAGATCATATTTTTTGAATAGTGTAAGTAATTCTAATCTTAATAGCGACCGTAGTCTCCTTGCTTTGAGATAATACTTGCCATAATATCCAGAAGAAAGAACATATGATCCAATTAATATTCTCCTTTTTACTTCTTCTCCGAAGTTTTCTCTGACGTTGCTAAAATAGGTATCCCATTTATACTCCCCGATTGGATAGTCGAATCCATATCTGATATTATCATATCTTGCTAGATTACTACTTGCTTCAGCACTAGCAAGAGTATAATATGAGGGTAATGCATAATGTAAATTCTTAATTGAAACTTCTTCACATGAAAATCCGATCTCCTGAAATTTTTCTGTTGCAGAAAAAACAGATTTTGCAACCTCTTGATCGCTGCCAGTAATTAACTCTTTTATTACCGCTACATTTAGTTTATTTGATTTATTGGGAACGGTAATTGGAGACGACGGCATACTTGTGTTATCCATCGCGTCCTTTCCAGAAATGATGTTTAGTATCATTACCAAGTCTTTAACCGATCTACATATAGGACCAATTTGCTCCAGACTATTCGCATATGAGATTAGTCCCGATCTGCTTACTCTGCCGTAAGTTGGTTTAAGTCCAACTACAGAACAGAAGCTAGAAGGACATCTTATTGAACCTCCAGTATCTGATCCAAGAGCTACAGTACATTCTCCAGCAGCGACCGCCGCTCCGCTTCCACCTGAGGAACCACCGGGAACATAATCCAAATTCCACGGATTGTGAGTTGGATGATACCTGCTGTACTCGGTCGTTGAACCCATTCCAAACTCATCCAAATTCAATTTTCCCAATAGAATTGCGCCATTTTCCTTCAGATTCCTTATTACGGCAGCATCGTATGTAGGAACATAGTTTTCCAGAATTTTTGAAGCACAAGTGGTTCTGATACCTTGTGTGGAAATGTTATCTTTTATGCCTACTGTTACGCCTGCAAGTTGACCTATATCTTCTTTTTCTCTTATTTTCTTGTCTATAATCTTCGCAGAAGATAAAGCTCCCTCAGTATCCAATGTAATAAATGAATGCACCTTTGGCTCGACTTCTTCTATTCTCTTTAGTATAGAGATAACATATTCTTCAGCAGTAAAATGACCTTCAGTTAGGCCCTCAACCACTTCATATGCAAGCAGGTCGTCTAGTTTTGTCATTCTATTTCATCTTAGGGCCTCGTAAGAATCCATCTTCTGTAATGTTCTTGTTGAGTTGCTTATCATCAGACATGCTTATCTCATCCATTCTAAGCTCTTCAAATGTTAATTCCTGCAAGTCTAAATTAACCGAATCATCAGATGCAAGTTCTTCAAGAATATCGATGTACTCTATTGTCTTGTCTAGTTGTTTAGGAAATTTTTCAAGTTCATTTTCAGTTAAATTTATTCGTGATATTTGAGCGAGATGTTCTAGATCTTCTTTTGAAATCATGTTAATGTCATCTTTTCATAGATATATTATTTGTTAAGGAGACAACCTATCTATATCTCGAGGAAATAATACAACATCCCTAATATTATCAACACGACACATGCTCATAATTAATCGTTCTAACCCCATACCGAATCCTGCATGAGGGGGCATGCCATATTCAAAAACTTTCAAATGGAAATCGAACGCACCAGTGTTTAGCCCTTGTTTTTTCATTCTTTCAGTTAGCTCGCTCTTATCATGGATTCTTGTACTTCCTGAAGATAATTCCAGATTACCATACATCAAATCAAAAGATTCGCACTCTGTACCCGTTGATTTTGGTTTAACATAAAATGGTTTTACTGATGTGGGCCAGTCAATGATAAAATAAAAATATTTCATGTCATCATCGTTGAGGTTTCGTAATTTTTGCTGCGAGATGTCATCCCCCCATTCAATAGACTCACCTGACTTTTGCAACTTTTCTATAAGATCTGAATATCTGTACCTTCGAAATGGAAGTGATAAATCAGGTAATTCTATTTTCAAGTACTCAAGATGTGATTTGTTTTTGTTTCTTACTTCATCCCAAAGAAAATGTATCATCTTTTCTAATATTTCCATTATATCATTATAATCAGCATATGCTTTTTCAATATCAATCGAAGTAGCTTCTGACAAATGTCTGTTTGTTCTGGAAGGTTCAGCTCTAAAGATTGGACCTATCTCAAATACATTTTCAAATGCCATTGTAAGCTGTTCTTTATAAAGCTGAGGACTTTGAGTTAGAAATGCTTCCCTGTCATAGTAAAAGATAGGAAAGAGTGTTGCGCCACCTTCAGTCGCAGTAGCAATTATTTTAGGGGTATTAACTTCTATGAAACCCTCATCTCCAAGAAATTTCCTGCAGGAATTTAATACAGTATATCTTATGCTAAAAATTGATTGAAGAAAAGGTCTACGAAGATCTATTGCTCGAAGATCCAATCTGGTATCAATTCCAACTCCTTTTCTACTTTGAATAACGATAGGAGAATTTTTATTTGCCAAGGATAAGATCTTAAAATCAATTGGAATTATTTCAATTCCCTTTGGAGCCTTTGGTTCACTTCTAACTTTACCTTTTATTGCAATCGAAGCATGTTCTCTAATCTTTTGTACTTCTAATGAAAGGGAATCAGGATATTCATTATTCTTTAAAATAACCTGAATATTTCCAAATCTATCGTTTATCGTAAGAAACTTTATGTTACTATGTTCTCGTATCGAAGAGATCCATCCTACAATAATTACCTCCTTACCATCCATTGAATTATCGATATCTTTGGAGTAGTGTGTCCTTTTCCAAGTTTGAAGGTCTGGGCTATTCAAATTGATGAACCTTGATAATTTGAACTTTAATGAACAGGTTAATTTAACCTTTTAACGCAAATATTCTAACTATTGTGAGAAGCTCCCTCCTCACAGAAAATCACTCATCCTCACAGTAAAAACTTGGGTGAACCCTTAATGCCAAGACAAACAACCGAATAGTTACAGTATCTAATACACTAAAATTACGTATGGAAAATCAAATCAAGTTTCGTCTTAAATGAGATAACATGAATACATAATGCTAGAAGAAATTAAAATTGAGTTATTCCTTCTTGATATTGTTGTTAATCGAA
>JACMIO010000023.1 GCA_014381105.1 bacterium
GAAAGAGTATGGGGAACTCCTCTTCCCATATGGAATTGCACCAAGTGTGGCATGAAAGAACCTCTCTTTTCCAGAAATGAAATTATCAAGAGAGCTTCAAAGTTGCCCGACGGAGAGCATTTTGAATTGCATCGACCCTGGATTGATAACGTCGTGATTAATTGTTCAAGGTGTAACATTGCTATGATTCGGGAACCCTTCGTTCTTGACACATGGCACAACAGTGGTGCTTCGCCTTATGCGGGATTCTCGGATGATGAGTACAAGAGTCTGATTCCTGCTGAATTTCTCACAGAAGGGATAGATCAGACCCGGGGATGGGCATATACGCTGCTAATGGAAAATGTGATAATGCAAAACAAGGGACAATCCCCGTTTGAATCGTTTCTATTTCAGGGACATATATTGGACGAGAAGGGAAATAAAATGAGTAAGAGTTTGGGTAATGTATTGGACGCTAGTAAACTATTAACTGAAAATTCAGTTGATGCCATCAGATTTTATTTCATGTGGAAGTCATCGCCTATTGAATCTTTAAGCTTCAGTCTTAGCGAAATGGGTTCCCGCCCATATCAGGTACTTAGTACTCTGTATTACCTACACGTATACTTGATTCAAAATAGTACATACGATAGATTTGAAACCAAAAATATTGACCTAGATTCTGTCGTAAAAAGTAAATACTTTACCATGATAGAAGTTTGGATTCTATCAAAATTACAATCGTTAATTAATAAAGTAACGTTATCACTGGACTCCTGTAGGTTTAATGAAGCAGCAAAGGATTTGGAAGAATTCATAATTAATAGTCTGAGCCAAACTTATGTTCCTATGAGCAGAGATGATTTATGGGATGACAGTATGGAAACGTTAGAGAGAAGGAATGTGATATATGCGGTACTTGGGTATGCGCTGTACATTATTGACATACTCCTTCATTCATATAGTCCTTTCATAACGAATTATTTGTATCTGTTATGCTTCAAACATAAGGAAGAAATACTTCTTGAATCGTGGCCTAAATTTAATCCTGAATTGGTGAATACTGAAGTTGAAAATACAATAGACAAATCAAAACAAATCGTTTCACTGGTTAATGCAGCTAGAATGAAGGCGAAATTTAAGAGAAGATGGCCCATTAATAGAGTTGTCATTTGCACTCAAGATAGAAATCTTTCTGAATCAGCTGAATTATCAGAGATATTAAAAAAGCAACTCAATTCAATGTCTATAGATGTCAAAATAGTAAATTTTAGCAATTACTTGGAAAGGGTTAATTTTCTGAATAAGGAGAATCTTGTTACCCTGAAAGCAAAGCTCAGAGTAAATAAGATAGCTCCCCGATTAAAGAACGATTTAAAAAATGCATTACAATCATTTGATCAAGTTGACTTTAATGATTTATTTAACCAGTTTATTTCTAAAGGGAATTTCGATCTTAAATACTTGACTGGTGAAACGACGTTGTCAACAGATGAAGTGGAATTTTTATATGAAGGAAAAACACCATACATAATGATGGAATCTGAACAGGAGAACGTAGTTGTGTTTATTGATACAACTAGAAGTACCGAGTTGATATCAATGGGTCTCATGAAAGATATAGCAAGAAATATACAACAATTGAGAAAGGAAATGGGATTTGTTCCTACAGAAATACTATCATCTGCATATATTTCGGGTCTAGGTTCAGATGACCTATTATCGCTCGAAAACTTGAAAAGCGAATTGGCGTATTACGTAAGAGTAAAACAGATAATCATCAGCCCTAACAAATTAGAGGATGTCGATTACAAGGAAATTGAAATAGACGGCAGAAAAATTCTCATTTCTGTACAGTAGGAAATAATGTTCTCAAAATTAGAAATATCAGAAAATATAACTTCTCATGTCCTTACCCATATTTATTAGTCCATATGCTCTGACAAATGTGTGTCTCTGGTTAAATTTCTCAGCCGGTTCTTATACTTAAGTCAGGTTTTAGAACCATTTATTAGTAATCAATATTTTGATTTGTACCAAAGTTACCGAGCTTTTCCATATTATTGGAGGCAATGGAATTTTCGGATTAATTGATAACTGCTATCATGACAATTACAGGAACAGAAATTCTTCAATACATCAGCCTCCATTTTCACACCCTTACAATCGCCATGATTATTACAAATACACATTGACGATTTAGCCAATTATTGTAATTCACTTCAACTATTGTATATTTTTTACTATAAATAATATGACAATAATTAAATTATGCTACTTCATTATTTTTTTGTGGAAGTTTACTCTGAAAAACGGCCATGGGGTTCATTTGAAAAGTTTAACGAGAATGAACGGTGCACCGTGAAATTACTCTACATAAAACCTGGCTCGCGATTGAGCCTTCAATATCATAATAAACGAAAAGAATTTTGGAAAATAATTAAGGGTTCTGGAATTGTAGAAGTTCAAGACAAGAAATCGACTCTAGGTGAAGGAGATAATATCATAATACCATCTGGAGCAAAGCACAGAATTCAGGCTAGCAATTCTGGTTGTACCGTTTTGGAAATTTCTTATGGAAGCTTTGATGAAGACGATATCGTAAGGATTGAAGACGACTATGACCGGATCTAGTATTTGAATAACGCAAAGTCAGCTGCTACCTAGTATCTCGACTAGTAACTGATGACACAGAATTCGTAGGATTTGTAGCTCTATATTTAACGAAATACAAATAAAGCCCTAATATCGCTTTTAATCTAATGAGCGCAAGTAAAAAACCCCACATGAATCTTGTTGTAGTGGGACATGTTGATAACGGTAAATCGACTATTGTAGGTCATTTGTTGGTTGATATGGGAATAATCGATCAAAGAACTATAGATTCGTTTGCCAAGGAATCTGAAGAAACTGGAAAAGGTGATACTTTCAAGTACGCTTGGGTACTAGATAGCATAAAGGATGAGCGCGAAAGAGGAATTACAATAGATCTGGCATTCCAGAAATTTGAAACTTCTAAATATTTTTACACCTTGATAGATGCTCCTGGACATAGAGATTTTATTAAAAATATGATTACTGGAGCATCTGAAGCAGATGTCGCTATTCTGGTGGTATCCGTCAAGCCAGGTGAGACTGAGGCTGCTACTGATCCAGGTGGACAGGCAAGAGAACATGCATTTTTGTCAAGGACACTCGGAGTTGGTCAAATCGTAGTTGCCTTGAATAAAATGGATGATTCAGGATATTCAGAAGCGCGTTATAACGAGGTCAAGGAAACCGTGGAAAAAATGTTAAAGTTGGTAGGCTATAATGTTTCAAAAATAAGCTTCATACCTGTTTCAGGATGGAAAGGCGATAACTTGGTCAAAAAATCGGAAAATATGGCCTGGTACAAGGGTCCTACTCTAGCTGAAACACTCGATATGTTCGAACCTCCAGAAAAACCATTAGGAAAACCACTTAGGATACCAATTCAGGATGTTTATTCCATCACAGGAGTTGGTACAGTACCTGTAGGAAGAGTTGAAACAGGAGTTCTTAAGGCCAACCAAAAGGTCATCGTAATGCCATCGGGCGTGACTGGAGAAGTAAAATCCATCGAGACTCATCATACTCAGATGGAATCTGCAGAATCTGGTGATAATATAGGATTTAACCTTAGAGGTGTGGATAAGAAATCGATCAAGCGAGGAGATGTGATTGGACCTGTTGATAATCCACCAACTGCTGCAAAGGAATTTGAGGCACAAATAATAATTATCCATCATCCTACAGCAATGGCTCCAGGCTATACTCCTGTACTTCATGCACATACTGCACAGGTTGCAGCTACATTGTCTGAATTTATAGCAAAAATCGATCCAAAAACAGGTGGTGCTCTAGAAGAAAAACCAAAGTTTCTAAAGACTGGTGACGCAGCAATCGTGAGAATAAAACCTGTAAGGCCATTAGCAATAGAAACATTCAAGGAATTTCCAGAAATTGGTAGGTTTGCGTTAAGAGATATGGGTACAACAATAGCTGCTGGCGTTGTCAAGTCTATTGTCGAAAAATACGACCCAAGCGCCAAAAAGTGAGTCTTACTAATGCCTCAGGAAGCCCGAATTAAATTAACTAGCACCAATCTTGTAATGCTAGAAAATGTATGCCACGAAATAAAGGGCATTGGCGAAAAAAATGGGATCAAGTTTAGAGGACCACACCCACTTCCAACTAAAAAAATGAAAGTCGTTACAAGAAAATCTCCTTGCGGACAAGGAACCAATACTTGGGATAAATATGAACTACGGATTCACAGGCGTGTCATAGATTTAGGTGCAGATGATAGATCTATAAGACAATTAATGCGATTAAAAATTCCCGATGACGTTTACATTGAAGTTTCTTTAACTTAACTATATCCCATTTTAATTCAATAACTTATACATCATTCCTTAATTTAGTATAGGAATTTACTGGAACAACCAGATGAGCAAATGATTTTGGATTGATTATTTTTGCAAGTATCTCTATACCTATAATCAATCTTGGACTAGGTCTGCTAAAATAAGACATAGCATCCACTGCAAAAACCATATCATTTTGGACTGCTCTTAGGGAGTTCCAATCTTCGTTTCGTTTTAGAGAAACATATTCACTAAGTACTCTGTCAAGGGTAAATCCGCATGGTAAGAGAATCAATATATCGGGATCGAGCTGAGAAATTTGGGAAAACTCTATCTTACGAGATCGATCTCCAGTCTTACTGATTCCATTAATACCTCCTGCAATTTCAACCATTTGCGGAACCCAGTGGCCACATATGTAGAACGGATCAAACCATTCAAGACAAATTACCCTTGGATTTTTATCCTCATTTGTATTCGCAACATTTTCAATTCTATTCGACAGCGATGTTTTAATCTCTAATCCTTCTTTCACTTTCCCAACACTTTTGGCCACGTCGACAATATTTTGAACCACGTCTTCAACTGTATGTGGATCTAGTACAAGGGTATCTGGTGTATAACCTAAGAACCGAATTACTTTTTCCATTTCTCTGTTGTGCGGTGAACATACGTCACAGATTCCCTGAGAAATGATAAGATCTGGCTGTATTTTCTTTAACAAGTCGAAGTTTATTATGAAATATTCATTTTGTAATTTTGCAAGTTCTTGAATTTTTTGTTCTATCTGTAAACTTGTCATTGATTCTGAATCAAATACTGAATTTATTACCAGAGGTTTGCTCTTAGCCTCAGAAGGAAAATTACATTGGTGAGTAACACCGTATAGCAAATGCTGGCATCCCAACAAATATAGTATCTCTGTTGCACTTGGTAGAAAGGAAACAATCCGATTAACCAATACAAACTGTGATATTATTAATTGTATTAAAGACCTTTTGTCAGGTCATCGTCAAGCATTCCTAATTGTCCTGATTAATTACATTGTGAAATTTAATGTATCAATATTTTAATAATGGATTGTCAAGATAACTGTGTCAGGTTATGAGTAAATACACGATAACGAACAGAATGGATCAAAGTGAGATAGATAAGCGTACTAGAAACCTATTAGATCTATTTAGAAAGAATTTTCTCGATAGCAAGAGTGATGACTTTGTTTCTGACGCATTATCAAACATGATGGTATGTAATACTATCTATGCGAAAATTTTTGAAGGGTATTTAGCACTGGCTGAAAAGAGAAAAATACCCCAGGAAATGACTGATGGTTTTGTCAAGTGGGCCTCAGATCAATTGGACGAACTCAAAATCAAGTTAACTGAGAAGTACCAAAAGACCGATATGAGATAATAGTCCCATTATCAATACATGACTCTGGAAGTTGAACGTAAGGTAATCGTATATAAAGATTAAATCAGTCAAGATCCTTTCCGTATTTTTGGAACACAAGTGTAACACATTGCACCTTTTTGGAAATGATTGAATAGAAAAGTCTATATGATTACTCCAATGGATTTTTGATATGAAAAAACCGGTGCTTATTCTTATGCTGGCAAGTATCTTGGTATTCTCAGGTGTAATTTTCCATGTGCAAAAATTTGAAATTTTCGCACAAACAGAAGATGAAAAAGATTCCAACCTTGTTTCAATCAGCGAGATCTTTAAAGATGTGCAAGGATCAGTGGTGCAAATAACTCGTGAAAATCAGCCTACATCTAATGATACTCCTGGAGATGAAAATGTTACCAGTTTAGGATCTGGATTTGTATTTGATAATCAAGGACGAATTATTACTAATCATCATGTAGTAAGGGATTCTAAGAATGTGGATGTTACTTTCATTGATGGTAATAGATACGTAGCATCTGTCATTGGTAGTGATCCTTTCAATGATATAGCTGTAATTGATATAACACAAAATATATCCAGGCAGCTTGACCCATTGAGACTTGGAAATTCATCTGCAGTTGAGGTAGGGGATCAGGTTATTGCAATTGGAAATCCATATGGACTTGCTGGCTCAATGACCGTTGGTATAGTAAGCCAGAAAGGACGTCTAATTTCTACTGAAGGGTCAGCATTCAGTATTCCCAGTGTTATTCAAACGGATGCGTTAATTAACCCGGGTAACTCTGGTGGACCTCTTATCAATGTCAATGAAGAAGTAATTGGAATGAATACTGCAGGAGTACTTTCAGATTCTGGCAGCTTCTCCGGTATAGGTTTAGCAGTTCCTTCAAATACTATTTCTAAAATAGTACCAGTACTTATTAGCAAAGGAAATTACACACATCCATGGATTGGAATTTCTGCCAGCACACTAACTTCAAAATTGACAGAAAATTTTGAAAATTTAAGTAGGGATTTCAAGGGAGTGTACGTTGATTCAATAATTAAGGATGGACCTGCTGACAAAGCTCGACTTCAAGGTAGTACTACTGATCAATATGGCAATAAGCATGGTAATGATATTATCACAGCTGTTGATAATCATAATGTTACTTACATGGAAGATCTTGTGTCTTATATAGATGAAAATAAACAACCAGGTGAAAAATTGAGCGTCACTGTTTTTAGAAACCAGACCTACACGGATCTTAGTGTAGAGTTAGGAGATCGCAGTAATAGTACTAAGACCGATGAAGAAAAGGATCCGTATAGTTAACCATATTAAACAATCACTAACCCATTGAATGTCTATTGAATATGGGATAATCTGTAAGTTGCTTTGAGTGTCTTATGAGTTCATAAAGAATTGCAGTCCAATGCTTACTACATACATTGCTAGAAGAATAAACCCTGTCCTTAATCCAATTTCTTTTTTGAATAATAAACCTACTGCTAGTAATGTCACTCCTGTGGCCAAAATCATTTGGTGTGATAAAATCTCCGTTCGATCTATGACTGCTCCGAATCCGCTATGATACATTGCTCCAAATACCGCAAATGCAAGCAACAATGTATTGTTTAAGATCTTTGAACCAAGTACGTTGGCAACAGCAATCGATGTGCCCTGGGCTCCCTTCCTGGCTAGTAGCATTAATGATATTTTTTCAGGCATTTCGCCAGCAATTGGGCTTATTACCACTGAGAGGATTATTGCTGAAACTCCTATTTCAACTGCTACATGTTTCATTGATTCTATAAATGGCTCTGCAGCTAGGAAGATACCAATTGTTCCTATCATGAAGATTATTCCTGATTTAATTAACTGTTTTTGATTACCGGGAAGATTAACATTTTCAGGAGGATTACTGTACTCTTCGATAATTTTCTCTCTGTCTTTCTTTTTTTCTAATCTCATTTCATAAAATGCGATAAATACATATACCAAGAACAGAACTGTAAACACTATTCCATCAATAAAGTGATATCCATCGATAAATAGGATTGCACTTATTATTGCCGTAAGTAGGAGAAAAATCTTGTCTAGTTTAAATGAACTCACGTCTATTTTTTTGATTGGTTTTTTTGAAAGACGTGTAGTTGCGATTAACAGCATTATTGCCAAACCCAGAGTCATCATGAGCACATTACTTCCCAAACCTGCTCCGAGAGCAATTCCAAAAGAACCATCTGATGCTGCATACGCAACTATGGCTATTTCAGGAAGTGTAGTTGCCACACTAAGCAGAGTTCTTCCTACGAACCTAGCACCAAACCTAGTTGCAAGATGTTCAGCACCATATGAAAGTAACCAGCTCGCAAATGTTAATACTCCCAACCACATTAACATGGTTAGAATGTTATTAGCTTCCAAACAAGATGTGACTACTAATTCTGTAGAATATAAATCATAATAAAGCTGAATTAGCTCGTACTTTGGTAGTGTTGTAATCTCTAATGAATTCTAATCATTATAAGAAATATTAAAATGGATTTTACTCTACGTTGAATCCCATCTTAAGTTATTGGTACGTTTGTCATATTGGATATTGGTATCCTAATTTTCAGAACACCATTTGCATAATCCGCCTTGCTTTTTGAATTGTCGTCTTCGGGGATAGAGTACGGAAGAGGAATCTTCTTCTCAATCTTGCTTGGGCGCTGACTAAAATGAATTGTATGTGCTTCCATTTCAATAACTCTCTTTGCCCTCAATGTAAGAATATCCTTAGAAATATTTACATGAATATCTTTCTTTTGGAATCCAGGGAGATCCACTATGATCACGAGTTCCGTACCATCTTCATAAATGTCAACGGGAGGCAAAACAAATTCATAAAATTCTCTTGAACGATTGCCGATTTCCTTCATTATCTCCTTTGCGACGTACCGACTTACACTCATATCATATCTGTGGGTTTCTTTCTATAAATTCTTTATTTTCAAAATAGAATCTACCGCCATCGAATGTAATAATTCAGAACCCTATGAGTCTTATTATTTAGAATCTTTCAAAAATGTGAAATTATGGCGACAACTAGTCAGCTATCATGATTGCGTGGTATCCAGAACTACACTCCGGACAACAGGCATGATCGCATAAACATTCTATACAATATCTATGAGCGTCGTAAAACACGCATATGCTATCAGAATGGAGACAGTTCTCACAAATCACGAACTTTCTACATGGACTCGAATCTAATCTATCCACAATCTCACTTGACTCAAATCATATATTAAGTTTTATAGTTTTACTTCAGAATTCTAATTTTGAGATCCCAAGTCACCAAATTAGATATGGGAAGCGAACGGAAAACGGACGAATTTCGAATGTATTTAACAAAAAATAAAAACAATGCAATTTGCAATTCAAAAGATCATGAATTGTTCTGTTCCGACAATTGACAGGATGGCAGGCCTTGAACTATACTCTACACATTTTGTAGGAATAGGGGGATCAATTAAGGCAAAAAACGAAGATTTTAAGGTTATTGAATTGCTATCTGAGTCAATATCACAAGACATTTCTAAAATTCCGGACACGTCTTACAGATTTCCATTATTGCTACTAAACAAGAAAGGATTGGATTCTAACCATGCAATTATGGAGATATTCAATGAACTCGGAACAAGAATCAGAGTTCTTGGAATTAAGGATGCGAAGGCTGTTACTGTGCAATACGCCACTTGCGAGGGCAACAAGTACAAAGAAGGTAGGACTAGACATACTAGCTTGTCACTAGCTGGATACACAAAGCATTCTATAAAGAAATCTCATATTATGGGAAACCAATTTGATATAAGTATTACAAATCCATCTAGAAGTGATATTTCAGACTTTATTACCGAGATAAGGAATATACCAAATTATTATGGACTTCAAAGATTCGGCAGTGAAAGACTAGTTACTCATCTAGTCGGGCGAGAAATTGTCAGAAGGAATTTCAAGAAGGCAGTAGAAATATTTTTGTGTTATACCACAGAATACGATACTCGATTTAGTAAGGAAATACGGGAAAAATTCAGGGACCCAAAAAATTACAGAAATGTCATAAAGATAATCCCAAAAGGAATGGATCTTGAGCGTAATTTGTTAAGATCACTTGCTAACGGCAAAGATTACATTGGCGCATTAAGATCTATTCCAATAAATATAAGGCGATTGTTCGTTCATGCATATCAGGCATTTGTTTTTAACAGATGTTTGAGTGATATGATGAGAAATGGAGAATCAATTATCTCATGTACCAAGAATGATTTTTGTTTCAAATTAGAAAACAAACTAACATTGGGAAAGCTAATACGATATCTCGATAATGACAGTACCGAATTAGTCCCTGCAATGCATTTACCTGGTTATTCATTCAAATCAACGGATGGCCGATTTGAAAGAAAATTATCTGTCCTAATGAAAGAGGAGAATATAACACCAAAAGATTTCTATTTGAAAGAGATGCAGGAATTGAGTGTAGAAGGCGGATTTAGACAATTACCATTAATGGTAAACGATTTTTCTTACTCAGACAACCTTTTGGTAAATTTCAAAATACCTATAGGTGCATATGCGACCATTTTGTTGCGTGAGTTAATGAAACCTATCGACCCAATAAAATCTGGATTTTAACGCAAATAAGCCAAGTCTTTGATGTGCTAATATCTGAGTTGTGTCCTGCAAAAATAGCTAGAAAACGCTCAAAATTATCTGTGCAGTATAAATATGACTTTTTAGTATTGAGGAACGATGCTCGGTGGTAGGAACTTCCATAAAATTATAGAAGACGAACTGATTAAGGCTTCAAAGGAACTGACATTAGAATATGACACGAGCGGGATACATGTATCTGAAATAACGCGTTGTAGTAGGTTATCCTATTTCGAAAGGGTGGATCCTTTCGTAGATGAATCTTCAAATGCTTTACAAAATATATTCAGAAGTTCGATTACAAGGATGTTAAAAGGAAAAACCAAACAGTACACGATTGATGATCTTACAATTTACGCTACCACTGACTTAATAGTTTCTAATGATATGATAGTTAACCTTATACCAGTTTCAAAATTACCGGATTATCCTCATCCAAATGATCTTCTTTATGCTAATGCATGCTTGTTTATTTTCGAAATCCAAAGCGGTTTCATAGTTTACTTTACTCCCGATGGCAAATTTGTTGAATTTGGTGTTTCCGAAAGTAAGAGAATGTTCGAACAAGTAGTAAGGAGAGCTCGAATACTACATCTCTTGCTTAAAGAAAAAAAGACACCAGTTGTAGAGCCAAGTGAATTGTGTTTTTCGTGCAAGTACTATCAAAGATGCTTTGGGCAACAAAAGGAATCAGAACAATTGTTAGACATACTGGGAATTGGAAAGAAAAAATAGGGTCAAGTTACTTGTTTTTCTTCTCTTGATTTTTGAACAAGTTTATTAATCCTTTTTGTTCTAGCTCCAAACAAGATTCCAGTGAAGATTACAAAAGCGCCTGTTGCAATTCCATACATCATGATTAAATCCGACATACCGTCATAGATTTATGTCATTAACATTTAATTTTTTCTAAAGAATTCACGGAGTTGATGGACGTGTGTAGCTTATGTTGAATATTTGTTCGCCGCCGGTGGATTGAAAGCTACCTATTTGCTTGAAAAAATAACTTCCATTAACCAGAAATTCTGAGAGTTCATCATTTCCTGCAAATTGGGACAGATTTAAATTGTTGTTATTTTCGATTATTCTCTTATCCTTTAGAATAAGAGTACCGTTTCCAATAACTGGAAATATGCTATCTTGAGAGTCAACAAAGCCTTGGGGTCGATTGCCAATATCTCCCGAAACAATTCTTGTAGAATTGGAGTATACATTGTATGAAATCGACTCAAGCATAATTGTGCCCTTGTTTGGGTTGAAGACATTAAAGATGATTGAAAAGTTTCCGGTATTACCATCAAAAATTTTTGCTGTGATATCCTTGATTGATAACTCAGGTGGCATTGGATCTTTGATTGCATCCTGATTAAAAATACTACCTTCTATGAAGTTCATGTTGGCTATCCCCAATCTTAAAATCTCACTGGTTAGAAAGTTGGAACTTGAAACTGCAAAATAAATAACAAATGCTATGACTGCAACTATGATTCCAGTTGCAACAATTTTTTCCCCCATTATCCTCAAGACACCTATAATCAAAAGATTATTTTAGTCTATTTGTTATTTGTAGAACAAACCGCTATATTCTTCCTATCCAACTAGCTTTGTGGACTAAGATTATATTTACGACCGAACAACCCCAGTTCATGTTTATCGGGGCCAGAAGAGCAGTCCTTATTGGTGCTATTGGTGCGATAGTCGCCTTTATTGTATTATTCCCAGCTATTCCTGATCTGCTTAGGGGAGGTAGCGAATTGCGGGATGTAATGGTTAGTGTTAAAAATATTGAACTGGAAAACACAAGTAACGTTATCAACACTATTCCCTTGACAGTCACCTTTGAAATACTCAACAAGGATGTAAAAGCATTATCAACCTCTAAAATAGAGTATTCAGTTAATGCAAATAATACTAATTTAGGTAATGGATTACTTTCATATGAAGACATTCCTCCAAACGGAAGGCCACAGTTGTATCCAAATTCTCCTACTACCCTTCAGTCGACATTTTTTCTTGGCCGAACAAGTTCTAACTCAGAATTCTTTGACAAAATAAATAGTTCCAACTTTGTAACAAATTTCACAGAATGGAACGTTAACGGAACTGCTCAGATAGACTCTGCGTTCACAATATATCCGGTTGAATTTAGCAGCATTCTAAGATAACAAAACTAGGGAATTTTATTTTTCGTTTTTCATGTCGCCTTTTTCAAATTCAGCGACAATCCATTCCTCCAACCAAACACACTTTGCCGGACTGTAAGGACTAGCTTCATCTTCAGAAGAACAGGAATGTTGGTAAGCACACCTAAAGCATGGAGCCCCTTCAACACATTCAATCTGTATGGGTTTTCTGTTGTATTCGGCAATTGCGGATTTCTTTACTATTAGTTTGTATGTCCATCTACCCTTATGCAATACCTTTTCGCGTGAAATAAGCGATTGTTTCTCAAGATTTCCTGCCAACCTAGAGCCATCCCTGCTATCGAGTGAAAATTCTTTACAGATTTCAGTTTGGAATACCCCATCTTCTCCACTTTTCAATATTGCCTGAAAAACCTGTTCAAATAATTCATGCTTATTTTTATACATACTTCTCGGAAGATTAACAATTTGAGACAAAAGATAAATTTGTATCAAGCTAATAATATAAAAATCTTGGCATTATCTATTCAATAGGTAGACAATATTGAGGTATACTGACATTTACCCTTTGTAATTAGAAATTTCTAAATCCGTATTCTGTAGTTAGACCTGACCCAAAAGTCAGAAACGTTTCGTAAATTGAAAACGATCTAGATATTGTCGCTAACAGAATCATGTTATACCTGAAAATTAGCTGAATATAGATCTGATATTTTTATAAAACACTGCGGTCACCGGGATTTGAATTCCCGCTCTAATTAA
>JACMIO010000156.1 GCA_014381105.1 bacterium
CATTCAAAATAATGCACACATTAATTACGGAGGGAAAAACATTATGGGAATATGTGCTAAAGAATGTGTCTGGAAGGAACTAATGAATGATTTATGGCAGCATCTAGTGGATATGCAGCTTAGCAAAAGACGTCTATCAGACTACAGCTGGATATTTAACAGGCTAGAAGAATTCATGCAAATTCGTAATAAAGGTAGCTATTCCGCATGGATTGGCAAAGAATTCACAAAAGAAATGTTTACTACTCTTGGCACCGACAGTCTTAAAGTCATACATACTGTAATCAGAAGGCTTGACAGTTTCCTTTCTGAAGGGAAATTTGCCTTGCATGTGTCCAGACCAAAATCTAAAATCCCTGCTCCCCTTCAAGAACATTTGGACGGATATGTTGAGTATTCCAGATTGCATGGCTTACGTGAATCAACAATAGCAAGAAATGTTGATTATTGCAAAAAAGCTTTGCTTTTCTTATGGGAACAGAAAATACGCAAGCTGTCAGACATCACCTCCAGAGATATCTACGATGCCTTCATTGCAAACGAAGATAAATCAAACAGCTCAGTTTCACTGAGAAGTTTTTTCAGATACCTTTACAAGGCGGGCATACATAGTATTGATTTATCGTTATCTGTCCCATCAGTTCGTAAGCCTCAATTACTGCCATCTACATACAAAAGAGAAGAGATGAGCATGCTGCTATCAAGTGTTGACCGATCAACAGAAATGGGCAGACGGGATTACTTAATCATTTTATTAGCACAAAAACTTGGTATGCGTTCAGGTGACATCGCAAGGCTGAAATATAGCGATATAAATTTCCATGCAAAAACAATAGAGTTTATCCAAGAGAAAACACTTGTGCCGCATCAACTTGCACTGCTGCCTGAGGTTGAAGAAGCCCTGTTGGAATATCTCAAGGTAAGGCGGTCTGGTTGCAACTGCAAATATATTTTTTTAAGAGTCATCCCGCCATTCATAAGAATCACCAGAACGGTTATCAGCAATGTTGTGCAGAAGGCTTTTAAAGTCTCTGGCATATGTGTTACAGGGAAAAAACACGGGCCCCATTCATTACGTATGACTTTAGCCAGCGAATTGGTATCTGAAAATGTACCTTATACGGTAGTTGGAAAAATACTTGGACATGAAGATCCAGATGTTGCTAAGCATTATGTAAAATTCGATATTGAAATGCTCAGAAATTGTGCTTTGGAGGTGCCACAACTGAGTGGATTCATAGCAGAAAAGCTCAATATTTTTGAAGGAGGCAGTGGTTATGGGGTATGTATTTAACAGTGTCTTTGCCGATGAGATAAATAGCTATATAAAACTGGCTATTGAATCCGGTAGATATGTCGGGAAAATCAGAAGCAACCCACCTATTTGCAGGAGTTTTTCTGTAAATGCTTTCAATACAAATCTCAGAGAAGTTTTCGTAATGTAAACGGACCAGAGATGGAAAATCCGACTCAATATATTTTGACAAAAATAGACACCAATTTCTCTCTTGATGAAA
>JACMIO010000157.1 GCA_014381105.1 bacterium
CAATTAATTCAAATATATGCCTGTGAGACCATAGTCGAAATGGTGTCTTTTTGTTTCCATCCTGAATCATTTCATCCACATATTCATACTTCTCAAAGAAGGTTATTTTGGAGCACCATCTGGCACCAATTATTATTTTTCCATCAAAACACGCAACTGTTCCTTTCTTTAATATTCTATCGGTATATTCTACTAAATTCAATTTAATATCTGTCGGACTAATTATTTCAAGATGTTTTAGATCCGTATAGAATTCCCATACTCTATCTATGTTAGAATACACTTCAAATTCATTTTGAAAATTTTTCATTCGAAATTTTTGTCAACCTTGAAGTATTTCTTGATGCATATATAGAAACATATTGTTTAAAAATCAGTAGATCTTTAAAAATCCATGGTTAGAGTAGTATCATCTAAAACTGTAAATTTACCACGTGGAAAGGTTTTTTCTACTATCAAAGAAGTTGATAAACTGCCAACCCTGTTTCCAGACAAGTACAAATCATTTAAGGTTATCGAACGATCACATAATCACATACTAACGGAAGAGATCGTTTCAATATCAGGAAAAGAAATTAAACAGAAAGTACAACACTCTTTGGAACCAGACAGAATGCTCAAAAGTGAAGTTATAGAAGGTGATACTAAGGGAACGATTTTGATAATTGAGTTGGATTCAAAATCTGATTCGAGCACAGAAATAAAGATAGATGCAGATCTGAAATATGGAAAAATTGGAGCAGTGCTCGGGATTTTTGCCAAAGGCAAGATAAAAAGTGAAATGGATAAGCTTATCGATCAATTATCAAAAAAATAGTGCTCAAACCATTATAATGCAATCAATCATTGATTAATGAATATCAAGTTATATCGTATCCTTTATTTCACTATATCGTACACAGTGGGAGTCCGAGACGAAGAGTTTTACTCTCTTTTTCTGTATAAAATGTCATTGATAAGAAGATTCCGCTGGTTCAATTTCTCTAATACTCAAATTTTTAAAATCCCAGATCAGATTGTCGGACCTGAATGTGGCAGTTGATCCGGAATTAGTGATTATAAAGTCCTTATCTTTGGAACATTCAGCATCAAAAAAATGAGAATCTGGCATTTTTGCGTACCATCCCCCATCATCCACGAGGTCTGTAACTTTGATCCAATAATTGGTATTTGTGTTGTCAATGTATGATTCTAATTTCACTTCCGAGTTATCGCTAATATTATAAATTACTACTTTCCATCCAACCCATCTGTCAACCAATGAATTTGTAACCTTTGCAGATTGTCTTTCATCTGTATACCCTCCTACAAACCATAATTCTTTTTTCCATCCCACTTTCCCGTTATCGTAGAGTCCACCCATGTAGGCTGTCGCTTCACATGGAATTTCTTGGTTGTGCTTTCCCCCTCGAGCATACCAGGTCAGATCGTTTTCTATTACTTTGTTACTACTGTTTGCTATCACTCCAGCAATCTTTGCATATCCTGTCATTTCAACATTCTTCCAATTTGTTTCCCCTTCCAATGTATTTACATTCATCCTAACTACTGGAGTTGAAATTCTCCAAGAACCGTCTTCCTGTCTTGTTATATTTGGATTAAACGTGATTGAAAAATGTTCATCTTCCTTTGGGTTTTCCATATTCATATGCCATTCTCTACCATTCTCTTTTGTTGGATAAATCTCTCTAATACCAAAATTGTCTGATTCTAATGGAATTTGAGTAGATGCAAATATAGAAACAGTGATGGGATAAAAAATTTGTAGATGAGTCTGCAGTAAACAAACCGCAATCCCTACAAATAGACTAGCAGAAAAAACAATAATTTTCATAAATCAATTACCAAAAGATACAAGACAAACTGGAACGTCAAGTTTTTTATTTGTTTTTGATAATCTTATTTCACCATTTGTGGTGTCTAAATTGATTTTTAAATCTATAAAATTTTCATCTCAAAATCCAAACGACAGGTTATTTAACTTTACGTAATAAGTTTAATATCGCTTCCTTGAATTTGTAAGTCTCGTAAATATGCCACACAAGGGTACAGAAGACTCAAAAGTTATCCACATAGGATTTGATGACACAGATTCTATCGCCGGAAGATGTACAACTAATTTGGCGTTCAAGATTGTTTCGAAGTTAAAGAATGAAACAGGGATTACGTTTATTGATTATCCACTTCTGGTACGACTAAATCCGAATATTCCATGGAAAACACGAGGAAATGGTGCCGTATGTCTAAGGATCAAAACGAATCATTCAGCACAAATAATTGAGTTTCTATTGAAAATCCTCAGATCAGAATCAGATCTGCTTAATGGTGCGAATCCAGGTCTTGCAATATTTGAGGGAGAGTTAATCCCATTTCCACTGAGGCAGTTTAGTCGCAGAGCTATGAATGATGTGGTAAAGATAGAAGAAGCTGAAAAGTTAGCCGCACAGTTATCAGTTCAAATTTTCAAATATGGACAAGGATTGGGCGTAATTGGTGCAATGGCCTCAATCGGATCTTTACTTGAAGGCGATCACACCTACGAAGCTATAGCGTATAGGAAGGATGAATTTCTTGGGTCCCCTCGAAAGTTAGACAAATCAAAGGTATCCAAAGTCGACATTAACACATATCCGCTTACATTCAATTGCTTTGATAAAATTCATGATAGGGTATTAATTGCTCCCCATGGCCCAGATCCTGTCTTCTGTGGCATTAGAGGAGAGGATCCCCAAACTGTTATTAGCTCACTTCATAAGGTGATGCCAATGGAAAAACTTGAAGGATATATGGTATTCAGGACTAATCAAGGTACTAATATGCACCTTCAAAATGAATTATCACAAAGTGAAATTAGCACACATAGAGCTGGATATATCAGATGCGTAGTAACAAAAAGACCAGTAATAATTCGAGGAGGACATGTAATGTTTGAAGTATCAGATTGTAGTAACAAGAAGTATCCAGTGGCAGTCTATGAACCTACCGGCTTGGGCAATATTGCTTCTAAGCTTTTAGAAGGGGATAACATAGATATTGGAGTAGGAGTTAGTATGAATACACCCCATAGTACCAATATCCTAAACGTAGAGTACCTCTCAATTCTAAAAATCGCCAAGGAAATAGTAAATATTAATCCACTGTGCGATAAGTGTGGTAAAAGAATGAAATCTGAAGGAAAAAATAAGGGATTTCAATGTAAGATTTGTGGCGATAAAAGGGATTCTAAAATATCAGTTACCAATCCACGAGACATACAACTGGGTATGTTTTTCCCTTATTCGAAGGCACATCGTCATTTGACAAAACCATTGCATAGATTTGGTATGGAAAAAAATTATCCACATGTTCCAAATATTATCAAAGCGCTTCACTCTGAATGGTTTAAAAGATTTTAAACATGTCATAAAAGACGATCATTTGAAATCATTACTAAAAGACGTAGCGGGGGGTTGATTTGAACCTACGGCCATCAAGTTACACTCTAATGGAAACCGCTCTGCGGGTTATGAGCCCGCCGGGATAACTTAGCCTATTATAACTGGCTTCCCCACCCCGCTACTAGCAGATTGAAAGTGGGCAAATATATCTCTGTCTCTAAGTCAAAATACAAAATCTATTCAATGCAAGATAATTAAAAATAACTGATACGCATAAAATAAAATAAAAAATGACAAGTTGAAATTGAAAAAATGTAATAATTGGTCAATACAAATTTTCGTAATGTTTGAGATTCATTTTAGAATTAATGTGATACTAGCGTAATTTAGAGAAAATCAGGATAGAGTTAATCCTGTGCTCTGCGTTCTCGTTTATCTGATAATAGGTTTATGCGGGGGGTGGGATTTGAACCCACGAACCCCTACGGGATGAGGTTTCCCAGCTGGATCAGTTCATCTGAGCGTCATGTCTGAATTGATCTCACGCCTTTGACCAAGCTTGGCAACCCCCGCGCGATTATTCGTCTCACCTTCATTTAAGCAACTGAAGGGTCATTAACAACGAATTCAATTTGACTTTTTTAGTTTTCTAATTTTAACTATCTTCCCGCGTGAAGATGGAACAATTTTCATTTTTGCATTGTCAAATGAATTGATCAGTTCCTTACCTTGAAAATACCTGTCTAAGAATATTGCCAGTGCAGCGATCTCCGAATGAGGTTGATTACCTACCGCGATATTCATATCAGCAATAAAATATACATCTTTTGGAACTTTACTGGCACCAATTACTACCAGTATATTTTTTCCGTGCGGATAATCATGTGAGAGATGCTCTATGTTGATTCCATACATTGTTAAATGAACTATAATTCCATTATTCTTTTTCCAAGTTTTTAACAGAGATCTCCAATCCTGAATAATTTCAACATCAAACTCATTAGAACCACCCCAATCGTCGCAAACTCTTTTAATGGTTTCTAAAATGGATTCATCCACATCGGTCATGAAAATCTTCTTACATCCAAAAGCCCTAGAAACTAATGCAACATGTGTGGTTGTGCGATCATCTCTCACTAACCTGTGTCCCAACCTAAGTACGGCAATCGACATTAATTTTTGTCTACCTTCATCATATTTACAAAAATTCTAGATTTGATGACATCGAGAAGAACATCAACATTCATTCCTGTCTTAGAGGATATCATAACATAATTCTTGTTACCTTCATTTAATATTCCCAGCTGCTGATACTTTTCCGTTGCCTCATCAGGTCTTACGAGATCTACCTTATTAAATACATAAATGATTTTTGCAACTGATACCCCCAAGTGAATCATGACGGTGAAACTACTTGAAAGTTGTTTCTTTAATATTTCATAACTCTGACTTATGTCTAAAATAAGTAGAATAATATTTGAGAAAACTAGTTCTTGCAGGGTTGACCTGAAGGCATCTATCATATATGCTGGCAGTTTGCTAATAAATCCCACGGTATCAGAAAACATCATCTTATTTCCATCTACATTCACACTTCTACTGGATGTGGATAGTGTGGTAAACAATTCAATTCCGACTAATTTTGATTCCCCAGTTAAGAAATTAAACAGGGTTGTTTTTCCGACTGATGTATATCCTATAAGCGATACTGTTGGAAAACCGGATCTTGCCCTACCGGTTCTTTGGACAAGCTTTCTCTTTTCTTCTTTTAAGACCTTTTTCCTCAGTACTGAAATTCTTCTTTTAATGTCAAGTAGATGAACATCGGCGTCGTATTTTCCTAATCCAAAAAAACCTGGTTGTTCCCCTCGCTTTGCCAGCCTTACTTTCTCCTTTATCCTTACTGCTTCATAATGGAGTTCAGCAAGTTTTATTTGAATCTTGGATTCTTCAGTGTTGGATCTTAACCTAAAAATTTCCAAAATTAATTTCTCCCTATCTATAATATCAATTCCGCATAATCTTGCCAAATTATATTGCTGGGTTGGCTTTAATATTTCATCAAATATTACAAATTCAATGTTCAATGATTTAACTAGTTCTCTAACTTCATCTGCCTTTCCTTTTCCAATTCCAAATTTTGATCTCGTTAAATGTTTCTGGGTAACAGTATGCGATATAGAATAACCTGCTGACTCTGCCAATGATTTGGCTTCACTGGCAACGTGTTTTACCGGGTAGGTAATTAGCAATGCAGATTTATTCGCCATCATTAGACTCTACCTCAGTGTAAAGATTAATTCGAAAAAATCGTTCCAACTTTCTGCTTAATCCTTCATCTGGTTTAAGAGTCCCGCTTTCAATCTTTCGCAATAATGAAACTCTCTCCTTTATGAGAAGTCCTAGCTGCTCATGTGTAAGTCCATTAGCCATCCTAGAATTTCGAATCACTTCTGAAAAATTATTGATCAAAATCGCAGAATCGTCAAAAGTGATCCTGTCAAGCTTTTCAATTTTTTTTGGTCGCATTGCAGGTTTTCGTTGAATTTCTTGTTGGTTCTTTAACGGCTTACCTCTTTTTGAACATGTCTTACACACTGTTATGAGGTTGCCTTCAACATAGACCTTTTCTCCATATTCTAATATCGGAGTTCCGCAAATTTCGCAAGAAGCCATGTATGGATCACTGTTAAGTCGACATCTTGTTTATTTTTTTCTAATTGAATACCGGAGCCATTCAGTAGTTTCAAGAAGATGGGATAATTGAACGACTTTTGTTAACTCAGGAACTATTTAATATGCCACTACATTAGTTTAAACCGGCAAATCACCATCAGTGCCAGATATGATTTAAATGGAGACTAATTAAACCAATACTGGTTTTGAATTCCGGGGAAAAAATTGCCTATCAAATAGATGCGCTTTTTGGTAAAGGTGTTTCTTCGGTCATACCAAAGGAAATTTCATTCAATTACTCTAGAAAGACTGGGAGGATCAAGAGTTTTGCGATAAATAATCAGCTTATCGGTACATTAAGATCAGATGGTGGAATAGCACTTACTATTTTAGGTGCTTCAATATTTATTAACAATAGAGAATTCAAACAGAATTGTATTATACCCATTCATGATGCGCTTCCGTTTGTAAGTGAGGGTAGGTCACTATTCTGTAAACATGTTGAATGGTTTGGTTCAAACATCAATATCGGATCGGAAGTTGTAGTTATAGATAAGAACGAAGATGTACTGGCCGTAGGTAAATCAGTTTTAAGTCAATCTCAATTACGTGGTAGAATAGGAGATGTCGCAGTAAAAGTTAGAGAAGGAATAAAAAGTAGAGTGGAGCAACCTAAACTATGATGCGCGGAAATCGCGAAATGCGAAGGATGCTAGATAAGATGGGCCTTAATATGCAAGAAATGGAGAATATTGAAGAAGTAGTTATTAAGACTGATGCCAAAGAAATCTATTTGATAAAGCCGCAGGTAATTGAGATGAAGGGCAAAGATAACACAATTTTCCAAATTATTGCAGGAGATATAGAGGAGAAAGAAAGAGAGGTCCCAACTTTTAAAGAAGAAGATATTATCCTTGTAATGCAGCAGGCTTCAAGTTCTAGAGAGAAGGCAATAATGGCTTTGACTGATACCAAGGGAGATATTGCGCAAGCAATCTTGAATCTTACGACTTGAAATTACGAGAATTAGCTTGCAAAGTTACTCGATAATGCAGAGTTAATATATGGTTGCAAGATTTTCTGGTATTGTATAATGTCCTCTGTAGAAAAAACTATTTCCGCACTATCTGAACTTGAAAATAACATTGAAAGTTTATCAGTTAAGGTTCAAGATATGAAAAAAAGAATAATATCTACTTCAGACAATGAAATAGCCCAACTTAGAGAAAAGGTAATCGAAGTTGCAAGAACAGAATCAGAGAAGATTATTTCCAGTGCAAAGCAAGAAGCAGAAGAAAAATCACAAAAAATCTTGGAAGAGGCAGAAACTAACCTTACAAAACTGAGGGAAAATACAAAACTATCGTTTGACAAGTCTGTTAAATTGGTAGTGGATTCTGTTTTGAACAAAAGCGATACTGCTGAGACATAGTGATTATTTTCAACCAGACCTCAAACATTTAATAATAATTATCAATTAGAATAGTTGAATGGAAAGCCCTTAGCAGCAGAGCTGAATTCAAATCAAATAGTGGTAGCAACTGTCGAAGGTCGACCGTATTATAAAATCGTATCCACTTTAAAATCTATGAACATTAGGTTCTCTTCTCTTTCACCAGAAGAAGCTTCCAGAACAAATGCAAAAATAATCATTACCACAAAAAATGAAGCGGCGTTATTCAGAAGAGAGGATTTAATCTTTGATTTTCAGCTCGATATGTTTCCACCGCTTTTTAAGGCAATGATATTGAAAAACTTGAGTGGCAACTATCTTGAAGACATTTTGGTTGTGGGAGTTGATCCTGGAAACAGGATAGGAATTTATGTTCTATATCTACACGCAGAATTATACAGCGCAGTTCAAATCTCAATGAAGGATGCGGTCAAATTTATTGTGAACATACTCTCTTGCATAAAATCTAGTAAAAAGATACTGAAGATTGGAAATGGAGATTGGATTAAATGCAACCATATAGCCCAGGAGATAAGGAATCTAAATAGATCTGTAAGAATAGAAATTGTTAACGAATTCGGCACTTCAAGAAATATTCTCCCTAATCGTCGTGGTAACAGAGATGTTGGATCTGCAAAATCAATCGCATTGAGAACTGGTCGGGTTTTTTAGAGTAACCTACCATTAACATAATCTAAAACTATGCAAACAAATTACAAGAAACTTCCAAAAAGATATCTCCAAATTCAATTCCAGATCAGCTCCAAGTTAGACTCTTGCAGTCCAATCAAATGATTTACATATCATATTGTACCAAGATATTGACAGTTAACTTGAGCGAACCCCATGAAGGGAACTACATTGAAAAGAGAATAACCTTGAAATCAAATAGAGTTTTTTTGCTTAAATTTATTGAATTTCATAACGGTTGCTTTGTTTCCCTTTCCGAAGATTTGTGTAAGATAGGAGGAGTGCATGTTTCTGTGGCGTCTAACAATAGAACTCAAAGCGCCAGAGTAATACCAAACATAAGAGATCCAGTATTCATCAAGACTCTATCAGAAAAAATATCTTTAATGATAAATGGAATAGTAATAACTAACTTCAACAACAAGAATCCAATGTCATTACCTGAAATGCAAGAAATAATGAATGAAGTATTAAAATTATTGGAAGTAAAAACTACTGATTAGAGATGAAGTCCAAGTTCGAATTCAGCAAGATTAATGGTTTTTCTGATTTCTTAAAGGGATTAGAAGGAACAGACCAGTTAGTAAGGATAAAAAAATCTGTCAATCCCCAATTTGAACTTGCGGGAATTGTAAGCAAGCTGGATAAGGGTAAGACCGTAATTTTTGAATCTGTAAAAGGTAGCAACATGAAAGTGGCGGCTAATGTTTTGGGCACAAGACACAGAATAGCACTTTCAATAAATGCAAAGAATGAAAATATGATACAAGAGAGGATTAATGACGCTATAAGGAATAAATCTGAAATAACTAATATCGACAAGGGCAACAATTGGAAAAAGAATTCAAGGGATCTGTATGACTTGCCAATTATTACACATTTTGAAAAAGATTCAGGGGCTTTCATAACGTCGTCTTTGGTTTTTGCCAGAGATAACGAAACTGGATATCAGAATTTATCAACTCATCGCTTGCTGCGATTGGATAAAAAAAAGATGGCAATAAGAATGGTTGAAGGAAGGCATCTTCACAAGTGTTTTACTAGTGCGAAGGAACATGGAGAGGATTTGCCTGTTTCGATTATTGTGGGAGCTCATCCTGCTGTATCCGTTGCAGCAGCCTATCAAGCACCCTACGGAGAAAATGAGCTAAAGATGGCGAATTCACTTCTAGATAATCGACTGTCCTTGATAAGATCGCCAGGTACTGGTCTTCATATTCCAAAATACGTTGAGATTCTCTTGGAAGGAAGGATACTCGCAGATGAAACAGCCGAAGAACAAATGGTTGAAATGCTAAGAACGTATGATATAAGAAGAAAGCAGCCTGTTTTTGAATTGGACAAAATTTACTTAACAGCTGATCCCATTTATCATGATATATTGCCGGGGTATGGAGAGCACAGATTGTTGATGGGACTTCCAATAGAATCTAAACTATTCCACAGTGTCAAGGATGTTGTATCTGGCACTAGAGCAGTTCACTTGACAGACGGAGGAAGTAACTGGCTTGTTGCGGTTATTCAAATAAGCAAAAAATTGGAAGGAGAACCGACAAATGCAATTATTGCTGCCTTTGCAGGGCATCCCTCACTAAAAATTGCAATAGTAGTTGATGAAGACATAGACCCTACGAATCCAACTGAGGTTGAATACGCTATCTCAACAAGATGCCAGGCTGATAAAGATTTATTGATTATACCAAATTCAAAGGGATCCAGTTTGGATCCCTCAAGCGATCAGAAAAATCTCATAACTACAAAAATAGGGATAGATGCAACTGCCACTCTTTTGAAATCAAAAGAAAGGTTTGAAATTGCAAAAATACCAGAACAAGACAAAATTAAACTTTCAGATTATTTGTAGAGAACGTTGCAACGATCTTGATACTGTCGACAATGAGAAATTTTTTTTTGGGTTTTACAATTTTGTATAATAGAATAAATATCCATTGCTCACATATCACTGAGTACTTGTCGTGAAACCCAACAATTTTGCGATGAGAGAGTGGCATCTTGAACATGTTGAGAAAGTTATTCTACGTTACATGAAAGGGATTTCTCCCGATGCATCATCATTTGAAAAACGGAACTTTAAAAAATATAGTACTGTCTCAAGTTGTTCCAAACAGATAGAATATGACATAAAGCATGGAGTTACCGCGGAGGAGGTAGCAGAATTGATGAACAAAATAAGAAATGATGCCTCCTATTCTGAAATTAGGCAAAACCAGGAGGTGATACAAAGATTGGATGAATTGGAAAGACAGTTAAACTTCCAAAGAAGTCAATTTGGTAAAAAATTTATTTCCCAGTATTATTCTAAATCATCATGTCAGAAAATAGATTTGTCTCTGGAAACGTAATTATTCTATACTGTAATTTTATCAAGTTAGAATCAAATAAACAGTTGCCGCAGCACATTATGGAAAGAATAGCAGTTTGTACCAAAATATATGAGCGAATCATGAAATCCAAGCCTGACAAGTCTGATACTATAATCAACGTAGCGGCAAGAAATGATGAAGGCAGTATCATAAGAAATCAACTATTAAAAAATGGTGTTGAAGAGTCAAAGATAGTCGTAGTAAATTCTTACAACAACATAGGACATCTATTTTCTGTATTGATGAATGAAATAAAGAAAAGGCCCAATCCTCCGGCGATTTATTTTGTTTCCTCGTATCAACAAAAAGACATTTTTGACAAGGTCACTGAAGGCTACAAAGGTTACAGGATTCAATTTGAGGGCGCGTTTGACAAAAGACCAAATGAGAGTATCGAAGAGGACGCAAAAAAGGAAAAGCTGAGTAAAAAGATCACAAATATTAAGGAAAAAGGAAAAAACAAGATGGTGGATATGCTCTTGAATTATATCTTCCCAGAAAATAAGAGACGACAATCTTCATAAGATTTAATATCCAGATTATCATCGCATAAGAGATATGCGGTCATCGTCTAGTTTGGTTAGGACACTGGCCTTCCACTCCAATTGATGGAGAAGAAAGCCCGCAACCCGGGACTCTAGTTAATTAGAGCGGGAATTCAAATCCCGGTGACCGCAGTTTTCATAAAAAATATCAGATCTATCTTCAGCTAATTTTCAAATATAACATGATTCTGTTAGCAACAATGTCTAGATCGTTTTCGTTTTACGAAACGTTTCTGACTTTTGGGTCAGGTCTAACTACAGAATACGGATTTAGAAATTTCTAATTACAAAGGGTAAATGTCAGTATACCTCAA
>JACMIO010000158.1 GCA_014381105.1 bacterium
AAAAGAGATACACGTCATTCTTATGAAAATAATTTGAAAACAACTGAAATTATTCTTAGCGCGATGATAATTACAGGTCTAATCTTTTCGGTAATGTTAGTAACAACCAAATCACAAGTATCCTTTGGGACTTCGTCCAATGTCCAGACCTTTATGAACATGACAGAGGAACAAAGAATTCTGGCGGCCCAAAATATGACTCAGAATGAAATAGACATGGTAATGAATGAGTTTTCAAAACAAAATTCTACTGTTGAGGAAAATATGTCTGATGCTACAACGCCAACTGATCTCAAGTCCTTAATGGGTAATTTCATAGATGCAGGAGATGGTTTTCATAAAGCTGAGGGGATTGCTAAAGTAATCGATCTTACCGATGGAAGAACATTCCTGAGATTGGAAAATCTAAAAACTACGAATGGTCCGGATCTCTATGTTTATCTTTCTACCGGAAAGGATGCATCAGACATTGTAAATCTTGGAAGATTAAAAGGCAACATCGGAAATCAGAATTATGAAATTCCTATTGGGACAGATCTATCAAAATACAATACCGTACTAATTTGGTGTAAGGCATTCTCAACTCTATTTGGCAGCGCACAACTAACGATTTAATAATTAGATGTAGGTCTTAAAATCTATGAATAAGAAAAAAATAATTATTGTGATAATCTTGGCCGTGGTCGCCATCTCAATTGGGTTGTATACCATTTTACCCCTCTTTACTAACACGATAGTCGATGAGCCATTGCCAACAGCATCAGGAATGATCTCAGGTGTATTAAATGATGAGAACTTGAAACAAATGCATTAACTGCAAAATATGTTTTTTTATCCGAATATCACTTGGCTCTTTGTAAAAAAGCATGCGTTACTAGGTATTGGATTAACAAATTAATGGTGGCGCTATACAACTATATGAATTATTGAATTCCGACCATGATTATGTGGACTATTTGTTAAGTCCCACTATGCATATAGCTTCATTAACAAATTTAACGCGTCCGCTATCAGGATCTGAGTATTTCAGTTTAGCTTGCTCAGTAATATCATTCCATACTTGCTGCTTTTTGATTTCAGTCTCATTAGATAAAATTGTACGAATTGGTGCAACGATGTCCTGATTGAATTTAGCGTAATCCTCAGCAGAATCAAATTCAAAGATTACCGGAATCCTCTCTGTTCGTATGTCTACGAATCCCGCTTTATCGAAAGACTTTTTGAGTGAATCTACATCAGCCAAACTTAATGGACCTGGCAATCCCTGACCTGGTAACGAACCTAGATGTTTTCTGGCAGTGTCCATGGAAAGACTGATAAACGGAACTTTGGATGGTTCGGACCATACAGCAGCTGCCAATTTTCCTCCGGAAACTAATTTGTCATGTATATTACTCAATGCCGTATCAAGGTTTGGTAGAAACATTAATCCCCATCTACAAAGAATTGCATCAAATTTTTCATCTGTCCTTAGTTTCAGGTCTTCGGCATCACTCTGTACAAATTCCATGATATCCTGTAGACCCAGAGATCTTGCTCTTTCTTCCCCAATTGCCAACATTTCTGAAGATAAATCTGTAGCAGTAACATGTCCCTTCTGACCTACAATTTTCCCTGCGGTAATTGCAGGTTCGCCAATACCTGTTGCTATGTCTAAAATTCTTTGTCCTGCTCTAATCTCTGCGAGTTCGACTAATTTATCACTAACTTTTTGCGCACCATTTTCTATCGTTTTCCACCACTTTTGCCATCCTGCTGCTACGCTATCCCAACTCTGTCTTTGACTTATTTTG
The DNA here is from genome assembly GCA_014381105.1 of bacterium. GTDB lineage: Archaea > Thermoproteota > Nitrososphaeria > Nitrososphaerales > Nitrososphaeraceae > TA-21. Next base: position 1,794 of record JACMIO010000158.1, read on the forward strand.
AACTCTTCAGGATTAAAATTATCTTTGCTCATTACAATCCATGATCGCTTCACAAACCTTAATTAAAATTTCTATTTTGCTACACTTGATTGACTTTACAATGGCAGTTTGTAAATAAATCAGAGAATATTATATGCCTTAACAGAATTAATCGAAATTTAAATACGATTTCAAGGAAAATCTTCATGGATTGGCTTCAACTAAAATTGTAGTAAATAAAGAAAAAAATTTTGATGAAAATGAAAGAATATTTCTAATTTGTGATAAGTGTCTCTGGAACGTAACTTGTCTTAGTGTGTTATGTAAGCAAAAAGTACTTGAAATTAGTAACTTTTGTCCAGTTTGCAAGTGTGACCGTTTATCTAGATTCCCTTTGACTAACAGCAATTCAAATGATTTCCAATCTAGTATCAATACTAATCATAAATAATATGATTGAGTCTAATGTAAATTGTGCTGATAGCTTTAATTCTTTAGTAACAAAGTTTCAAAAAGTTCTTATCTTTTACATGGTATAAGAGATCGATACGGATCTTGGAGTAGGAGGAACGTATAATGATGACAGCATGCATCATCTTCACATACACCCCCGTTCTCCAAATCCGCTAGAGGGTAGGAGATAGTTGTTGAAAAGTTCCCTAGGCAATTCAAAATTTTTGGTCCTGTAGTAGTGGTAATTCATTCTTCAAGTTAAGTGCAACAATAAGAAAACCAGGCAGGATTAGCATGGCTGTGATGAACAAGAAACAACCAACATATTGCCTGCAGCCTGTAAGATAATATAATAAATCAAGAGTAAACATAAAATGACTTGGATGAAATTTTCTAGCAAATTCTTGTTATTTTTGACTAACACATCATGTTGCATACCATAATGGTCTTCATAAGATTCAAATTGTGAATAGTATCTCGAGTATTTTACTACCAACGGCTTGAAGCTTGTCCTGAAAGACAATAAATTAGCTAGAGTTATGATTTTCTTGTCAGCCCTTGAGTATTTAACAAGTCCTATTCCTGATTTGGAATCAAAAATATATTCAACTTTGTTGTATAAACTCTATGAATCAAATAAGCGACATAATGTCAAAGAAAGTAGAGATCATTCAAACCTCGGATAGTGCAAAGGATGCTGCAAAGA
>JACMIO010000159.1 GCA_014381105.1 bacterium
GAAGCTCGTACTTCCATCAATCAAACGCCGGGACTTTATGCTTATGGGTTAGAGACAGTAGGTTCAAATGATGTTTACTCTCTAGATGAAACAAAGCTAGGGGTTCAAGTCTCAGGACTCGGACTAACAGGATTTGAAGTTTATGATATTCTTCGAACAGAATACAACATCCAATTGGAGTTGGCTGATACACATAATATTCTAGCTATTGTTAGCTTTGGAGATAAGAAAGAAAATCTTGATCACTTAGTATCGGCGTTGAAGGATTTATCACAGAAAACGACTGAGAACAGAGAATTGAATAAATATAAAGTTCCAAACATTAATCCATTAGTAAAAATGGCACCACGTGAAGCTTTTTTTGCAAGGAAGGAAACCGTATCTTTAGAGGAATCAGTAGGCAGGATATCCGCAGAAGCAGTAATGGTATATCCACCAGGGATACCATTGTTATCTCCAGGAGAGCTTATCACTTTAAAGATTGTTGAGTATATTTCGTTTCTAAAGGCTCAAAATTCACAACTAACTGATATGTATGATAAGACAGTAGAGACAATTCAAGTTATTCAAAAGGAGGAAAAATAGATGCAATATAATTTTTTAGGTAGACATATTCTTGTCGAATACTACAACTGTAATAGTGACAAGCTAATAGATCCAGACTTTATTGAAAAACACATGGTTGAAGCGGCAGTACGTGCGAAAGCTACGGTTGTTACGAGTGATTTCCATCATTTTAAACCTTATGGAGTGAGTGGAGCAGTAATTATCTCTGAATCACATTTAACAATCCATACATGGCCTGAATATGGATACGCAGCTGTTGATTTATTTACATGTGGTGATATAAATCCTTGGTTGGGATTTGATTATTTAGAAGAAATTTTTGAATCAGAGCGTAGTGAATCAATTGAAATCCCACGTGGAATGACAGAAAAGATCCGCAAATTTAGTCATGTGCCTCTTGGTGAAATTACATTTAAACCAATGTAAATCAATTGTTAATTTAATTTAAAATTCTATAAAATAATAAAAAGTACGAGGAATTCAATATGGAATTGTGGTATACAGAAGAGTGGTCTGAATTTACAAGATTTTCAATTAAAATAGATGAGCAGTTGCATAGTGAGCAATCAGAATTTCAAAGAATTGATATTTTAAGAAGTGAAGAGTATGGAAAATTTTTCACGCTTGATGGTCTGATGATGGTTACTGAAAAAGACGAGTTCATCTACCATGACATGATTGTACATCCTGCAATGGCTGTTAATCCAGAGATCAAAAATGTTCTTGTAATAGGTGCTGGTGACGGTGGAACTGTACGAGAATTAACTAGATACAAATCAATTGAAAAAATTGATATGGTGGAAATTGATGGTCGTGTTGTGGATTTATGTAAAGAACACTTTCCAGGTACATCGTCCAAGTTGGAAGACCCTCGTGTAAATGTTGTCATTCAAGACGGATTGAAATGGGTATTAGAAGCAGATAGAAATTATTATGATTTAATTATCGTTGACTCTACAGATCCGATTGGACCAGGAGAAGGTCTCTTCTCAACAGAATTTTATCAAAATTGTTATAATATATTGACTGATAACGGGATACTAATTAACCAAAATGAATCTCCTTATTTTGACCGTTATGCAAAAGAAATGAGACGTGCACAAGATAAAATCAGAAATGTATTTCCTATTGCATTAGCTTATCAAGCTCATATTCCAACTTATCCATCAGGACATTGGTTGTTTGGGTTTGCATCAAAAAAACTTCATCCACTTGTAGACGCTAATCATGAACTATGGTTAGAAAATGGATTAAAAACAAAATACTATAACCCTCAATTACACTTTGGTGCGTTTGCATTGCCAAACTATGTAAAGGAATTATTGGGAGATGTATAGTAAACCAAACATTGGATTTAATGAATGCGAGTATAAGGATGCTGACTTAGTAGTTGTTGGGCTGCCTTTTGATAGTACAACATCATTTCGACCGGGAACTCGATTTGCTTCGTCGGCAATACGTAATGAGTTTATTGGAATAGAAAGTTATAGTCCACTTTTAGATGAGGATTTAGAAGAAAAACAGATATATGATATGGGAGATATTGAATTACCATTTGGACAGATTGAAAAATCTTTAGATAGTATTCATGACTGTGCCTCAAAAATATATTCTGATCATAAAATCCCCTTCGCAATTGGTGGGGAGCATTTAGTTTCATACCCATTAATTAAAGCGGCATTTGAAAATTATCCTGATCTTGTGGTGATTCATTTAGATGCACATACAGACTTACGTGATCATTATTTAGGGAATACATTATCACATGCATCAGTTATGAAACGTTGTCATGAATTTTTAGGTGATGGAAGAATTTATCAATTTGGAATCCGATCTGGTACAAGAGAAGAATTTCAATTTGCTAGTAAAGGCCATGTTCAAACACAAAAATTCAATTTAGATGGATTAACTGAAACGCTACATTTATTAAATGAAACCCCTGTTTATGTAACGGTCGATCTTGATGTACTAGACCCTTCTATTTTTCCAGGAACAGGAACACCAGAGGCTGGTGGAATTACTTACAAGGAATTGGAACAACTTTTTGTTGCTATGAAAGGTAAGAATATAGTTGGTGCAGATATCGTTGAACTATCTCCGCATTATGACCATAGTGGAGTTTCAACTGCTGTAGCTTGCAAAGTACTTCGCGAAATGATTTTGGCCATTTTAAAAAATCAGTAGATGATCACTAGTAGAAAAAAAGAGTGGTTATTTTTCTTACACACAAATAAAAAGATCGCACTTTATGCCCATTAAAAAGCATAAAGCGCGATCTTTTTATTTTTTGATGTAATAAATAGTCATTTTTATTAACAATTACTATATTTAATGTGCCATTTGCTCATTTGTCATAAAAGAGAATCTGACAATTTTATTAAAAGGAAGGAGGGGAAGAGACCCATAAAATTTTTGCTTGCTGCTTGCTAGAATTAGAAATAAAGTGATTCACATTTGA
>JACMIO010000024.1 GCA_014381105.1 bacterium
CGATATACCATTTATAACTTGCAATGCAAACAACGTAAAAAATGACACAACCCTCAAAGACGATGGAAATCCGAAAGGACCCTGTAAGATTGAAGGTCATGTATACCTATGGGGATGGTTTCTAATAGTTAATTTTGCCTTTAATGGAATAATTTCAAAGCTTACAAGAACAAACCTGCCAAGTGTCACAGGTTAATCCCATATTCTTCATTTTAGCAGTATTTAAAGCCGGAAAATATTTTGCGTGTTGAAATTTGTCTTTACCTGATGTTTTGTATTCTTGATATTAAGTGAGATAGCCTGTTTGTGGGATGGGCTGTAATGTTGTTATAATCATCCATTGTATCAAGATCTTTGGACAGGTTTGCAGACTTGACAACTACAGTCTGTGCGCCGGTCTTTCTTGAGGATTGAATATGGTTGTAATAACTATAATTATCATATGAGGTTTCATACAAGTTAAATGGTCTTCTTATCAACAGGTTAGTCCCATCCATTCTTACAGAAGGTACAATTATTGAGCATCTGTTAAGTTTACTAGCGATTAATAACAATAGTTCTATCTCATTTGGATCTAGAAAGATCAGATCTATGGGCACAACGATACTTGTATTGAACAGATTTTCTTTACAAATGCCATCACCAGCCCTAACTGCATGATTCACTCCCTTTTCCTTTGAGAAAATGAATTTGACACCGTAATGTCTGGAAATTTTTTCCACTCTTTCATCGGCGGATATAGTTACTATGGAAGAGATACGCTTGCATTTCTTCAAGGCAAGGATTGTTGATTTTAGCATCAATTCAGTTAGTACAATTTTTTGATTTCTAGTTAGCTTTAATCTGGTCTTACTTGATTCAAATTGCTTTACTGGAATAAATGCTGCGGTTTTCATGATTCAAGCATTGTTAAATGTTTTTAGAATATAATCTGACAACTTAATTTCATCCTGTTCATTTTCCATAATGATATTAGTCTTGTAGACATCAACTCCATAATTTCGTATCCTATTTTCATACTCTTTATCCGATTCAGAGATTACCAAATTCGATGCTATATTAGAATAGTGAGAGGCTATACCTACTGGAGAGGATTCAATACCCATAGCCCGTAAGTATTTTGAGGCAGGTCCACTTAGTGCTTGGTTTCCAATTAATGGGCTAACTGCGATTACCTTTTTCTTTCTTGATTCAAGTTCCTTTCGGATTGAAGGTATTGCAGTAACTGGACCAATGCTTGAAATTGGATTGCCAGGAGCTATTACAATCATGTCTGAATTTCTGATGGCATGAAGTGTTTTGGGACTTGGAACTGCTTTTTCGATACCCTCATACCTTATATTCAAAATATCTAACTCGGCATGATTTTTGACCCAATATTCTTGAATATGCATTTCACCAACAGGTGTTTCAATTCTAGTTTCGAAATGATCGTCTGAAGCAGGTAGTATGACTGTTGAAATAGAAAGTTTTTTTCGTATCCATTCTGTAACCCAAGAAAGGGATTTGCCTTCGTTTAGGAAGTGAGTTCTGGCTACATGAAGAGCTAGATCTTTGTCCCCAATTCTGAACCAATAATCCTGTCCAAGTCTTTTCATTTGTTCCATGAAAACAAATGAATCATTCATCACCCCCCATCCTCTGGATTTATCTAAAAGACCGGAGAGACCATAGACCACTGTGTCGATATCTGGACATATGTACAGGCCATGTAACCAAATGTTGTCTGCGATATTGGAGACAACTACCAAATCTTCGGTAACCTTAGACAAGCCTCGA